>NZ_CAUVXL010000039.1:0-29230 GCF_963555915.1 Protofrankia sp. Cas4 | reverse complement strand
AATTCTCAGCCGACCTGGCAGTCGGGTGTCTGATGCCCGTGACCATGACCGGAACGGCACGACGGGGCGAGCAACGGTGTGGACGACGGTTGGGCGGAGGGCAGCAACACGGTCATGCCCGGTACCGGTGGCGACGACTGGGCCGCAGCGGCCGGCGTCGTGGCCGGCGCCGCTGAGACCGAAGGCGGCTCTGCGGACCGAACCGCGGCCCCCGCGTGGGAGACCAGACTGCTAGCGGGCACGGTCACAGCCGGCACAGCCCCACCCGCTGTGATGGAGGGTCCAGCATCCGCCGACGCCGGTAACCGCGGTTGGTCGTCGATCGCCTCGGGGCGCTCTGAGCGCACGCCGGCAACCGGGTGGTCCGCCGCGTCATCCGGACGGTGACCAGCCGCCATGACAACGATGCCGAGAACCGCGCCAAGCCCGCACAGGCCCACGGCCACCTTGGCGCCCGCCCGCCAGCCGCCGCCGGTGGCCGGCCGCAACCGTCGATGTCGGATGGGCGTGCCCGCCGCGGTCTCGACCACGGACGGCCGATCAGATCCAGGGTCGCCGTCCCAGGGAAGCAACATCCAGCCGCCCCCCACCGCCAGCGGTCCGGTGTGTTCGGACAGCTCCGCGCCTTCTGACAGCTCCGTGCCTTCTGACAGCTCCGTGCCTTCTAACAGCTCCGCGCCTTCGGACACGAACGCACCTACTTCCACCCTGACCCGACGGCAGCGATGGAACAATATGACCAGGCTGACACCGCAGCACACTTGACCCACCGCAAACTCGGAACACGGCGGCCCAGCTCAGCTCAGTCTCCGCAGGCGGGTGGGTCAGCGGCGCGGGCGATGGCCAGGCGGGTGAAGTCTGCGACGGCCAGCGTTTCACCGCGGGCGGACGGGTCTACACCGGCGGCGCGCGCAAGGCGTTCGACCGCTGCGGCCGAGCCCGCCCAACCGGAAAGCGCTGTCCGCAGGGTCTTGCGGCGCTGCGCGAACGCCGCGTCCACCGCGGCAAAAACAGACCCGCGCAGCGCCGGCGGACCCGCGGGCTCACGCCGGGTGAACGCCACCAGGGACGAGTCGACGTTCGGCTGTGGCCAGAAGACCGCGCGCGGCACCGCGCCGGCCGGACGTGCGCAGGCGTACCAGGCGACCTTCACACTCGGCACGCCATACACCCGTCCACCCGGCGCCGCGGTCAGCCGGTCGGCGACCTCGGCCTGCACCATGACCAACCCGCGCCCGACCGACGGGAACCGTTCGAGCACCCCGAGCAGGAGCGGCACGGCAACGTTGTACGGCAGGTTCGCGGCGAGGACATCCGGCGGGTCGCCGGGGAGGTCCGCGGGCACGAGGCGCAGCCCGTCGGCGGCCACGACGGTCAGCCGGGACGCTGCGGCCGGGCCGAGCCGGGTCACCGCCGTTGCCGGCAGGGCCTCGGCGAGCAGTGTGTCCACCTCGACCGCGACGACACGACGTGCGACCGCGATCAGCCCGAGAGTCAACGAACCAAGTCCAGGGCCGATCTCCAGGACCGTCTCATCGGGCCCGACCGCGGCGAGACGTACCAGGCGGCGGACGGTGTTCGGGTCGACAAGGAAGTTCTGGCCCCGCCGTTTGGTCGGTCGCACGCCCAGCTCACCGACGATGGCACGCACGTCCACCGGCGTCAGCAGCCCGTCGACCCCGATGCGAGCCTCCCGGGCGGCACCAGCGTCACGGGCAGCGGCGTCGCGGGCAGCAGCATCACGGCCTACCAGGGCCCGAACATCCGCTCGGACGTGGCGGCGACCGCCGAGGCCAGGGTGTCGACGTCCTCGCCGCGGGCGGCGGCGATCGCCCGCAACGTCAGCGGTACCAGGTACGGGCTGTTCGGCCGGCCCCGCCACGGCTCCGGCGTCAGGAACGGCGCGTCGGTCTCGACGAGCAGCAGGTCACGAGGTGCGACGGCAGCGGCGTCCCGCAGGCTGCCCGCATTCCTGAACGTCACATTGCCGGCGAATGACATCACGTAACCGGAAGTTGCGCAGATCTTCGCCATGCCGGCGTCACCCGAAAAGGCATGGAAGACCACCCGATCAGGCGCTCCCTCCTCGGCCAGGATCCGCAGCGTGTCGTCATGCGCCTCCCGATCATGAATCATGAGGGTGCGGCCGGTCTGCTTCGCGATCGCGATGTGACGGCGAAAGCTGTCCTGCTGGGCAGCGTGCCGCTCGGGCGGCGTGCGGTAGTAGTCCAGACCGGTCTCGCCGACCGCCCGCACCTTCGGCAGCGTGGCCAACTCGGCGATCTGCGCGAACGTCTGTTCGTCGACGCCGTCGGCGGCGTCGTTCGGGTGGATCGCGACAGCCGCGTACACGTCCGGATGCTCCGCCGCGACCCGCGCCTGCCAACGACTGGTCTCCAGGTCGATCCCCACGCTGACCATCCGGCGGATACCGACAGCACGCGCCGCGGCAACAGCGTGCGCCACATCGCCACCCATGATGTCAAGATGGCAGTGGCTGTCGACCACCTCGACCGACAGCGGCTCCGGCGGCCGCGGCGGCTCGCCACGGCGGCCGGCATCGCGTGCTCCGGCATCGCGTGCTCCGGCATCGCGTGCTCCGGCATCCCGTGCCATTCGCCGGCCACCTGCCCTTCCGTTCCGCCGCCGTCCCGCCCCCATGCGCCAAGGGGCGGCCCACGCCAGATCCTACGGACGGCCTCCATCTGGCCGGAGGTGTCGTGACCCTGTCCCGCTATGACCGGGGTGTCGCCGACTCATCACCTGGTAAACAGATACCGATGTCCTCACCGCTCACCGTCGCCCTCGTGACGCCACTGACCGGCCCGGCGGCCGCCCATGGTCTGGCCGCGTTGCGTGCCGCCACGCTGTGGGCACGCGACGAGCACCTGCCACCGGCGTGGGACGAGATCAACGTCACCGCATACGACGCCCACCCGCACCCGGGCGCGGCAACGCGGTCCGCCGCGGCCGCCAACCCTGACGCCATCTTCGGCCCGCACGGACCGCAGGCCGCCCTCGCGGCCTGCGCCGCGACCGACCGGGTGCTGTTCAACATCGCGGCACCGTCGACGCGCTTCGTCCGGCAGGCCGTCCCGAACATCATCAACATGGCCGCGCCGCAGGCCACCTGGACGCGCGGAGTGCTCGCCGCGGTACGTTCCGCCGACCGCCGAGCACGTAGGCTCGCAGTAATGGTGGCTGCCGGCGACTGGGCGTTGGAAATCGTTTCCGTGACGCGCGCCGCAGCGGCAGCCCGGAACTTCGACGTCACATCCAGTGTCTTCCGCCCGGGGCAGGCGGGGGCCGCGGCACGCCGGCTCCCGGCGGCGGACGTCCTGATCGTCCAGGCTGACCCCGACGATGAGGCAGCCGCCGCCGAGATCCTCCTGCGCAGACCGTGGCGGGCCGCCGCGTTCTCAACCGCCGGGCACGACGATGCCCTGACCACCCTGGGTGATCGGCGTGACGGGCTGCTGGGGCCGCGTGCCTGGTCGCCGCAGCTGCCCGCTGCGGCCGGCACCGGCCCGAGCGTGTCGGAGTTCGTGAGCCGTTACCGGCAGATGCACGACCAGCCGCCGGCGGCGACAGCAGCGGTCGCGTTCGCCGCCGGGCTGATTCTCGGGCGGTGCGTGCGAATGCTCGACCAGGTCGACGGCTCCCTGCTCGACGACGCCGCGGTACTGGCCACGGCATATGCGCTGGACACGTCCACCGTGCTGGGTCGCTTTCGCCTCGACCCCGCCACCGGGCTACAGGTCGGGCATCAGGGTCATCTGGTGCAGTGGCAGGACGGTGTCGCCGCCACGGTCTGGCCACCCGACCGCTTGCGGGCCCCGCTGCACTACCCGCGCCGCCGCGGCGGGCAGCCGTGGCCCGAAGCCGCGTGACACCGGTGAAAGTGGGGCAGCGGCGCTCCCGAATCCTGATCATTCTCGGTACGGTCGCTGTGGTGTTCCTCACGGCGAGCGCACGGCTGTTCGTCTGGCCGACAACCGACGCCCCGACGCAGGTCGACGCGATCGTGATGTACGCGGGAAGCCCTGGGCGGCTGGCCAAGGCAGTCGAACTCGCCCGATCCGGGTATGCGCCGATGCTCGCCGTGTCAAACCCGTACGGCCAGGACCGCTGTCCGGTCGCGGTCCCCGACGTGCGGGTGATCTGCTTCCGGCCGGACCCGCTCACCACCCAGGGCGAAGCCCGGATGACCGCGGCGCTCGCCGCCCGCTACAACTGGCGGTCCGTCCTGGTCGTCGTGGGGACCCCGCAGGGCACCAGGGCACGGCTGCGGCTGGACCGCTGCTATGACGGACGTGCACTGTTCGCCACCGCGTCGCCGCGGTGGTACGCCTGGCCATACATGATCAGCTACGAGTGGGCCGCAACGGTGAAGGCGCTGACCATCCAGCGCAGCTGCTGAATCGCGGCGGGCAGGCGGCACCCAGCGGACGCCCCGCTACCGGGCTTTGGCCGCGACCACGGCGTCGTAGACGGCGCGGCGCGGTACGCCGTGAGCCACCGCCACCGCCGCGATGGCCTCCTTGCGGGGTGTCCCGCCGGCCTCGTGCCCCGCGACCTCGGCTGCGAGTGTCACGGCGAAGGCCGCCGCGGCCGGCGTCCCGGCAACCATTGCCCGAGCGGGTGGGGACGGCGGCGGCGCACCCGCCACCACCAGAGTGATCTCTCCGCGGATGTCCCGGCCGTGCGCCCATTCGCACAGGCCGGCAAGATCGACCCGGACGATCTCCTCCCAGGTTTTGGTCAGTTCCCGGCACAGCACGCCCATGCGATCCCCCCCAAAGGCCGCGCTAAGATCGTCCAGTGTCGCGGGCAACCGGTGTGGAGCCTCCAGGATGACCAGAGTGCGTCGCTCCCCGGCGAGCTCGGCCAGGCGTGACCGACGTTCGCCGTGCCTGCGCGGCAGAAAACCCTCGAACACCCAGCGGTCCGTGGGCAGCCCGCTGACCGCGAGCGCGGCGGTCACCGCGGACGGGCCGGGGACGACCGTGACCGACACCCCGGCCGCGACGGCGACGGCCACCACCCGGAAGCCCGGATCCGAGACAGCAGGCATGCCTGCGTCCGTGATGAGCGCCACCGTGGCGCCGGCACGCAACTGGGCGAGCAGGAAGTCCGCACGGGACGCCTCGTTCGCGTCGAAGCAGGAGACAACCCGCCCGGAGATGGTGACCCCGAGTGCGGCGGTCAGCCGACGCAGCCGGCGGGTGTCCTCGGCGGCGACGATGTCGGCGCTCGCGAGGATTTCGCCAAGCCGCGGGCTGGCATCGCGGACATCACCGATCGGCGCACCGCACAGCACCAGAGTCCCGGACACCCGCCGAGTGTGCCAGGAGCCACGACCTACATTGATGCGGTGGCGGTGACAGCGACTTATCCGACCCTGGGCGGCGAGGGCACGCAGGCCCCCGCGGTCGCCCTGACCCACGACGACGACGGCGGCCGGCCGCCATCCGACCGGCTGGTGGCGCCGATGCCGACCGACCGACTGGCCGGCTGGCTCGCGTCGCTCGCGCTTGCCGCGGTGGCCGGCGTCCTGAGGTTCTGGCAGCTCACCGAGCCGCGTGGCATCTACTTCGACGAGGTCTACTACACCCACGACGCCTATAGCCTGATGACGCACGGCTATGAGCTGAGCGACATCAAGAGCGGGTGCAACGGCCCCGGCTTCGTCGTCCACCCGCCGCTGGGCAAGTGGCTGATGGCCGCCTCCGAATGGCTCTTCGGCTACACCGACTGCGCCGGGGTCCGGCACGGCAACCCCGAGCTGGGATGGCGCTTCGCCTCCGCAGTCGCGGGGACGCTCGCGGTGCTCGTCATCGCCCGTACTGCCCGGCGGATGTTCCGCTCGACTCTGCTCGGCTGCTTCGCCGGGCTCCTGCTCGCCTTCGACGGGCTGGAGTTCGTCCAGAGCCGGATCGGGATCCTCGACATCTTCCTGATGACCGGTCTCGTGCTGGCGCTGGCCTGTCTGGTTCTCGACCGGGACGACGGCCGCGCCCGACTTGCGGCCCGGCTGGCGGCCAACCGGGCGAAGGCCGAGGCAGCTGAGGACGGGACGGGGCGCCCGGCCCTAGCAGGCGCCGGCCCGCCCTCGGCCCTAGCAGGCACCGGCCCGCCCTCGGCCCTGACGGGAAGCGGCCCGTGGCTCGGCGCACGCCCGTGGCGGCTGGCCTGCGGGCTGTGTCTGGGTGCGGCCATGGGGGTGAAATGGAGTGCCCTCTACACCCTCGTCGGGTTCGCCGCGCTTGCCTTCGCCTGGGACGTGGGTGCGCGCCGGACCGCGGGTGCGCGCCGGCCGATCCTGGCCTCGCTGGCCCGGGACACCCCGATCTGGGCGGTGAGCTTTCTCGTCCTGCCGGTGGTGACGTTCTTCGCGACGTGGACCGGCTGGTTCGTCACCGACGGTGGCTACAACCGACACCAATTCGGTAACGGCGCGTGGGCAGCGCTGCGCGGCTGGTGGGACTACCAGATGCTGATCTACCAGTTCCACGAGCACCTCGACGCCTCGCATCCCTACGCGTCCAAGCCACTGAGCTGGCTGGTGCTGGGCCGCCCGGTCGCCTACTACTACGGCGCACCCAAGATCGGCGAATCCGGCTGTAGCGCCCAGGCCGGCTGCTCCCGGGAGATTCTGGCGATCGGCAACCCGGCGATCTGGTGGCTCGGCACCCTCGCCCTGCTCGGTGTTCTCGCGCTGTGGGCGAGCCGCCGTGACTGGCGGGCGGCCCTCGTCCTGGTCGGCTTCGGCACGTCGTTCCTGCCGTGGCTCGCATTCCCCAGCCGGACGATGTTCCTGTTCTACGCTCTGCCGCTGCTGCCGTTCCTCGTGCTCGGCCTGACCGCCCTAGCAGGTGTCGCGCTGGGCCCCGGAACCGCTTCGGAGACGCGTCGTCTGGTCGGGTCGCTGGTGGTCGGCGTCTATGCGATCATCGTCGTCCTGTTGTTCGTCTACTTCTATCCGATCATGGCAGCGCAGGTGATCCCGACCTCGGCATGGCGGATCCGGATGTGGTTCCCAGGCTGGATCTGACCGCCACCCGACGCCCGTCAGGTCGCCCCGCGCGCGTCGTCCGATGGAGTGGATGGAATGGTACCGAACTCTGCGGATCTGCAACCGTACGGTCCGCAGTTGGTTCAGCCCGAACGCCCCCGCCAGCGGCAGGCAGACCAGGGTCGGCAGCATGTAACGGTAGTCGAACACCGCGGTCGCGCAGGGCACCACCAGCAGGGCGAGCCCCATCGCGACCAACAGCAGACAGTCGTGGCGTGCCCGGACGGAACCATAACCGGAGGCGACCATCGACGCCAGGACACCGACCAGCGCGCAGGCGCCGAGCAGCGGGCCTGGCATGAAGCCGAACGACTGGTATCCCCGCAGCAGACCACCCAGCAGCGGATCATAACGGCGGGGCACGGCCGCGCCGCCGACGTCCCACAGCACCAGGTCGATGTGCCAGCGTGGATCAACCCGCCCGGACGGGAACCGCCAGCTCCCGAGATACCAGTCCGGTGGCTCGGCGTGACGCGACGGGGAGAAGTAGTGCGCGACGTCATGTGCCACCAGCGTGGCGTACTGGTGGGGCTGCGCCACGATCACTTTGATCGCGAAGTGTCGGAACAACGCATTGGTCTGCGCGTCGAACGCCCGAAAGCGGTACCGCGGGCTGGCGCGGTCCCAGTCGTAGAAATTGGGCCCGGGCCGCTCGTCGGCTGGATGCGGAGAGCACAGCGGGATCTCGCCCTGCGTCACCTCGAAACGGGCGCAGTCCGCGAACGGCGCGACCCGGCCCCAGAGGAACATCCCGTCGACATTCTGCAGCGCAAAACTCCCCTGCGCGGCGGCGAACCAGGCCGCGTAGGCCAGCAGCGGTGCTGCCCAGCACAGGACGAATGCGAGCAGCCGTCGGATCCCGGCCTTGCGGGCGAGCAGGTAGACGGCGGCGAGCAACCCCAGCACCAGCGCCACCGAACGGGTGAGGGTGGCCGCGGCCAGCAGGATGCCGGCGCCGGCGGACATGGCGACGGTCGGGCGTGCGCGGCACAGCAGCACGACGATCGCCGCGGCCAGCAGGGTGGCGAACAGCGTCTCGGCCATGACCATCTGCTCGATGTCCACCTGATAGGCATCCAGCAGAACAGGCGCGGCAGCCGACGCCGCGAGCCACCGGGGTAACCCACGCCGCAGCGACAGGTAGTACAGCGCGACACCGATACCGAGACCTAGCAGGTGCGCGACGGCAGGAACCACCACCAACGACGGTGACCACGCGAACAGGCGCAGGAACGCGGAGTACCCGAACGGCCGGACCGGATCCGGGCTGAGCTCGCGGGCGTACCGCAGGTAGGAATACGAGTCGCCGTAGAACTCCAACGCCGGCCAGTAGGCGGCGAGCGCCGCGAGCCGCAGCAGGCTACCGCCCGCCACCAGCACCGCGAACAGGCGGTGCCGGGCGCATAACCGACTCGTCTGCCGCCACAGCGCCGGCCAACCCACGTCATCGGCCGGTCATGCAGCGGCCG
The DNA here is from genome assembly GCF_963555915.1 of Protofrankia sp. Cas4. NCBI lineage: Bacteria > Bacillati > Actinomycetota > Actinomycetes > Frankiales > Frankiaceae > Protofrankia > Protofrankia sp. Cas4. The sequence continues at coordinate 20,686 of NZ_CAUVXL010000039.1, read as the reverse complement.
GTCATGCAGCGGCCCGTCACGGCACCGGCCGGGTCGCCACGCACAACACCGACTGCCCGAACGGCACCCGGATCCGCCGTTCGACACATCGGCTGATCGGCACGATGACCCGGTCGTATAGGCGTACCAGCCGAGGGTCCGCGCTGCGCTGGCCCGCCCGCCGGACAGCCACCCACCAGGCGATGCCGCCCAGCAGGTTCACGGGATGCACCCGCTCGACGCGCAGGCCGGCCAGTTCCACCGGCCGCCGCAGGGTGGCTGGCGTGTAGCGACGGAAATGACCGACCATGCGGTCGAACTCGCCGTACAGCGCCGGATAGGCCGGCACCCACAGCACGATGCGACCGCCGGGAATCACCAGGCGGGACAGCCGTCGCAGTGCGGCCACGTCGTCTTCGATGTGCTCCAGGACGTTCATCATGATCAATGTGTCAACCGGACGCACCGCGGGCACCAACGCCGCGGCCCGTTCGGCCCTGGACCGGCCAGCCCCGGGCCGGCCAGCCCTGGACCGACCGGCGACGTCGAGCGTGACCACGTCGACATCCGCGCGCCCGGCAAAGCGGGCACTCAGTGTCCGTAGACACAACGGATCAGTATCCGAGACGATGAGATGATCATAACCGTGCAGGCCCGCGGCGAAGTCTCCAAGACCCGACCCGACCTCCAGAATGCGCCGGCCGCAGTACGGCGAGACGAGGTCGAGTTCGAAACGCCGGTAGTTGACCGCGTCCGCGCCACCCAGATGATTCTCCAGTACCCGCGGGTCTACGCCGGCGGAAACGGGGATCAGCGCCGGCTCACCGGCCAGCACCGCGGTCATGTCGAGCCCGCTTCGGCGGATCCGGGGCGACCCACGGTCAGTAGATGCAGGAAGAAGGAGGCGAAGACGCTCTGCGCACCGAGCACCATCAACGTCATGGCCAGCAGAGCCGGTCGCAGTTCGTCAATCGGGCCGAGACCAGCGGCGATCCAGCGAGCGAGAACGACCGCGTCGATTACCAACCCGATGACAAACAGCAGGATGCCGGCCGCGAGGCCGCGCTCGAGGGTAAACCGCCGGTCCACCCAGGCGAGCAGGCGGCGCGGACGCTGGGCCCAGCCCAGGCCGCGGTTGTAGGCATCGGCGAAGAGCCCGAGGAGCACCACCTGCCAACCGAGGATGGCAACCATCGCGAACAACACGCAGAAATGGACGTCGAAGCGGTGAAAGCCGACGTCGAGGGCGCCGGGCAAGAGTACGAGCTGCCCGGCGACGCCAAGCCCGAGCAACGCCAGCCCCGGGCCGACGAACAGGTGACGAGGTGCGAGTGGCAACATGAAACGCAGGTGCCGCCAGCCGTCCCGAAGCGACCGTAACTTGGACGCACCGACCCGGGGATGATATGTGATCGGCACTTCTTCGACCCGCAGATCGGCCCGGGCAGCCGAAATGATCAACTCGGAGGCGAGCTCCATTCCTTCGCACCGCGGATCCATCCGCTCATACGCGCCGCGGGTGAACGCACGCATCCCGGAATGGGCATCAGACGAAGCGAGACCGAAGATCCGGTTGAGGATCCCGGTCAGCACCGGATTACCCAGATAGCGATGGGACCACGACATCGCACCAGGCATGATCCTGCCGGTGAAGCGGGAGCCGAGAACGTAGTCGGCGCGGCCGATCCGCAACGGCTCGACGAGCACAGGAAGTTCCGAAAAATCATATGAATCGTCGGAGTCACCCATTACCAGATAGCGACCGCGAGCGGCCGCGAATCCGGTGAGGTACGCGTTTCCATAGCCGCGTCGGGGCTCCGTCAGGACACGCGCGCCGGCCGAGCATGCGACCGCTACCGAGTCGTCCGTCGAGCCGTTGTCGACGACGATCACCTCTCCGCCGAGACCGGCCGCGGCAAGGCCCGCGAACGCCTTGGCAACGCAGGCCCCGACCGACGCCTCCTCGTTGAGGCACGGCATCACCACGGAAATCTCGACGGAAACCTCTGCGGGGATCTCTACGGCGCCGCGTCCGGTGCCGGTACCGACTGGGTCCGTCCGGCCGTGTCCAGCGATCGCAACCGCGGCTGGCCGGGCCGTCAAGGCCGCCCGATTCTCAGTCACCCAGCCTCCCGAGATGATCGACAATGGATACCATCGGTGACAGTACTGATACTTAAGGCGAAACAGCGGCAACGGTGACCCGCGGGTCTGTCACGTTGGGTAAAATTTTTAGAACCTTCCGTAAAATTATTCACCGAAGCCCGAGAGCGCAGGCCGAGCCCGCCGGGGGGTACCTGTCGGCGCGATGGCACGATCGGGGATCGTGGAGCACCAACCGCGGCCACTCGCGGCCGACGCAGGAGGAAAGGAACCACCATGGCGGATGTGTCGGTACGCTTCGCGATGACCGATGACAGCGAGATCGTGCTCAACCTGTCGCTCACGCAGGCGATCCGACTGACCGAAGCCATCGCGTCCAAGGTCAGTCAGGCGATGACCGAGCAGCCGCCCCGGGGGAGCCTCAACGGCAGCTCCTATGGCGGCCCAGCCGTGCGCCCAGGCCCTTATTCCACGTCGTGACGGCGACCCACATCACCGCGAAGCGGGTTGTGGATGGGGACGGTGGCGCCAGCCACAGGCCCTAGCCGGTCAGCTGGGCGATAAGAGCACGCAGCAGTTCGAGGTCGCGCCGGCGGATCTCCGCCGGCGAACGACTGTCGACGCTCTCCGGCGCGAGTGACGCGCGGACTCTGCGCAGTTTGTCCCGCAGATCCGCAAGCTCGTGGGGAGGCAGCAGACCCTCGCGCAGCAGCAGCACGATGTGCCCGCCGTGCTCGACGATGTCGATGGAACCCGGCATGGGCAGGGTGACGACGCGGATACCGATCGGCTCCTGCTGATCGTAGACCATGAACAGGCGGTCCTCGGCGATGATTTCAGCCGTGCCGTCGTCCCAGAGCACCGTTGCACGGGCCGCGCTCGGCGGTACCCAGCCGGCTGTCTCGACCCGCACCCCGTCCTCTTCGCCCAGCCCGGACTCGCGCCGTGGTGCCGCGTGCACCGCCAGGACGGTTCCGCACCGCGACCAGACTCCGCCACCAAGATCATCCGCCGGGGATACCCGGTCACCGGTGGCGAACATAACGAGACCGCCTCGGCCATCGGGGGCCGTTGGTCTCTGCGCCGGCATGGCGTGATCGTAGGGTGATATGGGTGGTGGCCGACACAGGCGCCCGTCTACGCCCCTCTGCGCCCGTCGCTTCGGGGGACGGGGCACACCCGCTGTCACAGATCTATACCTCTCCGGCGCCGGCGGCCCGACCATGCATAACCCGACACTTCACGGAGTTGATGCCCGCGAGCCATGGGGTGGACGTACGTTCGCGGAATCGCTGGAACGGACGATCCTTTGGCACCCACCCGGAGGCCACCAATGCGCGACACCGGTTATCCCCCCATCGAGGAACACGCGGTCATCGGCGATTTGCGCACGGTAGCACTCGTCGCGACTGACGGCACCATCGACTGGTACTGCCCGCAGCGCTTCGACAGCCCATCGGTGTTCGCGAGCCTGCTCGACTCCGAACGCGGCGGAGCGTTCCGCATCCACTGTCCCGGTTCCCGTGCCAAGCAGCTCTACCTACCGGACTCCAACGTGCTGATGACGCGTTTCCTCGCGCCGCAGGCCGTCGGAGAGGTCGTCGACTTCATGGTCCCGGTCGACAGCGACATCACCGAGGCCCCGCACGTGATCGTCCGCCAGGCCCGGGCTGTCCGTGGGCGAGCCGAGTTCTCCCTACGCTGCCACCCGCGCTTCGACTATGGGCGCGCATCGCATACGGTTACGATTGTTGACGGTCAGGGAGCTGTGTTCGACTCCCCCGTCGGAACCCTCACCCTACGCACCTGCGTGCCTCTTGTCGCCGACGATGACGGCGTCACCGCGACATTCGCGCTTGACACCGGTGAAACCGCGGACGTCGTCCTGGAATGGAACACGCCCATCCGCCCGCTCGTGGAAGGTGAGGCGGACCGCCTGTTCAACCGCACCCTCACCTACTGGCAGACGTGGCTGCGCCGCAGCCGGTACCACGGACGCTGGCGGGAGATGGTGAACCGTTCTGCGCTCGTTCTCAAACTGCTCGTTTACCGGCCGACCGGGGCGCTGGTCGCCGCGCCGACCACATCCCTGCCGGAGGAACTCGGCGGCATCCGAAACTGGGACTACCGCTATACCTGGATCCGCGACGCCGCGTTCACCACATACGCTCTGATGACGCTCGGGTTCACCGACGAGGCCGCAGCCTTCATGGACTGGCTGGAACAGCGCTGCCACGAGGCGCCGGCCGGCAAAGGCCTGCACGTCCTCTACAGCGTAGACGGCAACGCCGATCTTGACGAGATCGTGCTCGAGCATCTGCGCGGCTACCGCGACTCGAAACCGGTACGGATCGGTAACGGCGCCGCCGGCCAGCTCCAGCTCGACATATACGGCGAGCTCATGGACTCAGTCTACCTGTACAACAAACTCGCCGCACCGATTTCCTTCCAGCTGTGGGAGGCGCTTTCCCGCCAGCTGGACTGGCTCGCCAAACACTGGGAGGAACCGGATGAAGGTATCTGGGAGACGCGTGGCGGCCGGCAACGCTTCACCTATTCAGCCTTGATGACCTGGGTGGCCTTTGAACGTGCGTGTCGGATATCCCGCCAGCGCGGGCTGCCCGGCCCCACGAACGAATGGAAGGATTATGCCGGCCGCGCGTACCGTTTCGTTCAGAACGCGGCATGGGATCCGGCCCGCGGCGCATACATGGAACATCCCGGGTCAGCCAGGCTGGACGCCTCCCTGTTGTGCATGCCGCTGGTCAAGTTCGCCGGACCCACCGACCCGCGCTTCCTGTCAACCCTCGACCGCGTCGGTGAGGACCTCGTCAGCGACAGTCTGGTACGCCGTTACGCCGCCGACGGCAGCGACGGTCTGCACGGGGACGAAGGCACGTTCAACCTGTGCTCGTTCTGGTACGTCGAAGCGCTCACCCGCGCGGGCCGGGTGACCGAGGCTCGGCTGGTGTTCGAGAAGATGCTCACCTACGCCAACCACGTCGGCCTGTATGCCGAGGAGATCGGACCGTCCGGCGAGGCCCTGGGAAACTTCCCACAGGCGTTCACCCATCTCGCCCTGATCAGTGCGGCCGTCCACCTGGACCGGACCCTCGGCTGACTCCGAAATCCTCCGGCGGTGGCCCGGCGGTGGCCCGGCGAAGCACCGGGCCACCGCTGAACGACCCAACAGACGACACAACAGCGGTGGGTGCCCGCATGTCGGCTGGAAGACGACATGTTGCTGACGGGTGCCGGATCCACCGGCAGGATGGGTGGGTACATCCGGCCCACCAGGGCTGAGCCAGGGACGCTGCAGGGACGATGGACGAGGGGCGCGACGATGGCGGGACTTGACCGTTTCCGGGTCGAGGTGGTGACCGGACGCGGAGCCGAGACCGGGGTGGTGGTCCGTCTGCCGGGAGTCCTTGTCGTCGCCCGCGCCGGGCGTCCCGAGACTCACGAGGTAGCCAAGACGCTGCTGGCGATGTGCGCCGAGGTCGCCGGTGACTCGGGGCCGGCGTCGACTACGGGCCGACGGCTGGTACGCCGGGTTGCGGGGCTGCTCGCGGACGCCGACCCGGACGCCGTACCCGACTTCACCCTGCTGGCCGGGGTGGGTGACCGTCTGGCCGCGCTGATCCACGGCTCGATGGAGCTGGCCGCCTACGGGCCGACCCCACTTGCCCTGTCCGGCGCCGAGTCGGCCACCTGGGTGGACCGCCTCCTACCCGCCGAGGTCGGTCGACTTGACATCGGGCCGGTTGGCACAGTTGGGCCCGGCGGCATCGTCGGCGCCGTGAGCGAGCCGACGCGCGAAGCCTTCCCGCTGGACCTGCGAATCGGCGCCGTACCCGGTATCGGAGCGTCACTGGTGATCTCCGACTCGCCAATACCGGTCGTGCCCAGGGGGGCAGAGGAGGACTTCCTGGCTGAAATCGGCGGGCCGCGCGACCCGATGACCTCGGCGGAGCCGATCCCGTCGTCGGGTGCTGGAGCGGGGGCCGGGTCGTCCCCCGAGTCCATGTCGCCGATGTCGCCGATGTCGTCGATGTCCACGGCGCCACCGGCGCTGGCCCCACTCAACAGCCAGGACATCGCGCAAGGGGCGCACTGGCCCAAAAGCGGACAGCCCACCCAGGCCGCGGACTTCGCCGCGCTCACGGCCGCCGATGGCGACCCGCCGACCGAACTCGCAGGCCGGGACTCGGCGGCCGCCCGGATGGAGGACACCGAGAGCGAGGCGCTTACCGAACTGCCCGGCCGCGGTCTCGATGTCGCCGACCTGTTCGACGACCAGGACGCCCCGACCATGCTGCCCGGCCAGTCCGAAGCGCAGGTCGAGGGAATCCTCTGCACCAACGACCACTTCAACCACCCCGACGCGCCCTACTGCACCGAATGCGGGCTGTCGCTGGCCCGGCAGACCGGCAATCCGGTCTGGGGCCCCCGACCGACGATCGGGGTAATCCTCCTCGACGACGGCACCGAGGTCCACGTCGATACCAACCTGGTGATCGGCCGGCAGCCCGACCGGGACGAGGCGGTACAGGCGGGTCGCGCCCGCCCGCTGATGCTCGAGGACGGCGAGAGTGCGGTGTCCCGGGTCCACGCGGTCATCACGCTCAGCGGGTGGGACGCGGTCATCGCCGACCAGGGCTCGGCGAACGGCACCTACATCGCGCCGCCCGAGGCGACAGTGTGGACACCGCTGAACCCGCACGACCCGGCTCCGCTTGTCCCCGGCACCCGGGTCCAGGTGGGCAAGCGGACGTTCGTGTTCAACCCGCCGATGCAGGGCTGAGCGCAGCGTGGCCACCGAGAGGCCCGAGGTGGGCGGCGACGACACAGGCGGCGCCCGGACGGCGCGGCTACGGCGAGCCTCCCGCTGGGTGCCGCTGGTGCTGGCCCTGGTGGTCGCCCTGTTGGCCGCAGGCGCAGGCCTGCGCGGGCTTGTCGACCAGGCTCCCGACGAGGGTTCCGTGGACGCCGGGTTCGCCCGCGACATGTCCGCCCATCATGCCCAGGCCGTCCAGATAGCAATGGTCGAGTTCCGCGGGGGCGCCGACATGACACAACGTGGTGTCGCCGAGGACGTTGCGCTCACCCAACAGCGGGAGATCGGCATCATGTCGGCGTGGCTGACCCAGTGGGGCCTGGCGCAGATCTCAACCGACCCGCCGATGGGCTGGATGCGATCCGTGCACCTGGTGAGCCATGACAGCTCCGGGCATGACGCTTCCGGGCATGACGGGGCGACCACGAATTCTACGCGGATGCCCGGAATGGCCACCGACGCAGAACTGGGCCAGCTGTCGAAGGCCTCCGGGCGGGAGCTGGACACCCTCTTCCTCGCCCTCATGATCCGCCATCACCGTGGCGGGCTCACGATGGCGCAGGAGGCCGCGGCTCGCGCACAGGAGCCCGATGTGCGGGCACTGGCCCGGGCGATGGTCATCAACCAGGCGATCGAAATCGACCAGATGGAGGCCGACCTGCACGCCATGGGAGCTCCCCCGGCCTGATGCGGACTTGGAGTGCCCGGGACGAGGACACCTCGGGCGTACCGTAGGCGGCTGTGACCACAGCCCACCCGGATACCCGAGCTTTCCCCGAGGCGGTGGCGGGGCTTCACCGCCTTGCGGACCATCTCGGCCGCGCGTGACCGCGCATCGGCCGCCGGAGCTGGTCGGCCGCACGGCGCTGGTGACCGGCGCGTCCAGCGGGATCGGACACGCCATCGCCGTGCGGCTCGCCGTCGCGGGCGCGTCGGTCATCGCGACCGGCCGGGACCAGCCCGCGCTGGACGCGCTGGCCGCGCAGGCGGGCGGCCACGGAGCCGAGATCCACCTCCACCGGGCGGACATCACCGACACCGATGCCCGGGCCGAGCTCGCCGAGGCTGTCCGCCGGCAGTTCGGCGGCCTGTCCATCCTGATCCACTCGGCTGGTGCCTATCAACGTTCGCCCATGGCGGACGCGGACATCAGCGACCTTGACCACCAGTACGCGGTGAACGTCCGTGCGCCCTACGCCCTCACCCAGCTCCTGCTCCCGGATCTGCTGTGCGCCGGCCGACGCTGCGGCGGGGACGTCATCTTCGTCAACTCGACCCAGGGCATCTCCGCCAGCCCGAAGATCGGCCAGTATGCCGCCACCAAGCACGCGCTGCGCGCGATCGCGGACAGCCTGCGCGCAGAGGTGGCCGACGCCGACGTCCGCGTGTGCACGATGCTTCCGGGCCGGACGGCGACCGCCATGCAGCGCCGGGTGCTCCAGGCCGAGGGCCGGCCCTGGGCGCCAGACGCGCTCATGGCGCCGCAGGACGTCGCCGAGATGGTGACGGCGGTGCTCGCGCTGCCCATCCACACAACCGTCACCGAGGTCGTGATGCGCCCGACGCGCATGCTGCCGTCCGGGTAAGAGTGCCCGGCATTGCGGACGTCCCAGATGATCAGACGTCGGCGGGGACAAGATCCGCGAGCAGGGCGCGGACCCGGGCATCGATGTCGTCGCGGATGGGTCGGGCCAGCGCGAAGATGACAAGCAGGAGGCCCGCGGTCGCCACGACCTCCGACAGCAGGTGTGGTCCGGACGCCCGGTGATGGGTGGAGATCGATACCGCTGGCAGGTCGAACATCAGGTTGGCGAGCAGCATGCTGCCGACCGCCTCCGCCGCGAGCCGCCGTGCCAGCGGCGGGGTCTGCGGCGGGGTCTGCGGCGGGGTCTGCCCGGCGGTCACGGGGCGGGGGTGATGACGGTCAACAGCTCGCCAGCATCCACATCCACATCCACATCCACATCCGAGACGTTCAGCGCCAGTTGCACCCGGCTCGCCATCATGACCAAACTCCAGACATCGACAAACATCTATATCTCGATGGCGTCGAGCGTGCCCCAGCCATAGACGGCTGTCAATAGCCGAGGCATGCTGAAGTCATGACCGCGACCAGCATCCGTTTCGGGACGGAGGCATCCGCGAATGCGGACTGGGCCTGCGCCACCCCGCTCTCGCGCGAACCCCTCTCCGCCGAGGCGGCCGCCCAGCTCGCCGGTGTCCTCAAGGCCATCGCCGACCCCACCCGGCTGCGGCTGCTCTCCTTGATCTACGCCCATGCCGGCGGTGAGGCGTGCGTGTGCGAGCTGACCGAACCACTGGGACTGACCCAGCCCACGATCAGCCACCACCTCAAGGTGCTCGTAGACGCCGGCCTACTCACCCGTGACAAACGCGGGGTGTGGTCCTATTACCAGGCCGTTCCCGCACGGTTGGCCGCTCTCGGCAGTCTGATTACGCCGGGTGAGGATCCCGCGGGTGGCACGCTATCCGGCTGAACTCGCCGAGCCGCCCGCCATAACGGGATTGCCCTGACGGCGGCGGGTGCGCGAGAATGATCGCGATCGAACATCCGGTGCCACGAGGCTCTGGACGCCCCACCATGGGCGTGGCGTACCGTGACACCACTATCGGACCATGGAAGTCGACGCGTTTCCGGGGGGTGCAGCCGTGCCGGGAACGACGCCACCGCCCGTGTCGGGCGCTGTCGTGGCTCCGCTGCGGCCGGACGACCCCCGCGAGCTCGGACCGTACCGCGTCGCAGGCCGCCTCGGGCAGGGCGGGATGGGTGCCGTCTTCCTCGCCTCCCGCCCCGACGCTTCCGGCCAGGACGGCCAGTGGGTAGCGATCAAGGTGATCCGCCCGGATCTCGCCGAACACCCCGAGTTCCGCGCCCGGTTCCGGCGTGAGGCCGAAAGCGCCCGCAAGGTGAAGCGCTTCGCGACCGCGGCCGTACTCGACGCCGACCCCGACGGCCCCCAGCCCTACCTTGTCACCGAATACGTCGAGGGACCGACGCTGTCGAGGATGGTCAGCGCCCGCGGCCCGCTGCGACCCGCCGACCTTGAACATCTCGCACTGAGCGTAGCAACGGCACTGAGCGCCATCCACAATGCCGGCATCATCCACCGCGACCTGACCCCGGCCAACGTGCTGCTGTCACCGGTCGGCCCCAAAGTGATCGACTTCGGGCTCGCCCGGTCGGCAAGCATTCTGACCAACATCAGCCATGTCGGCGCACAACCGATCGGCACACCCGCCTACATGGCGCCCGAGCAGATCCTCGACGAGGGCGTCACGTCAGCCGTGGACGTGTTCGCCTGGGGAAGCGTGGTCATCTTCGCCGGGACCGGCCATCCGGCATGGGGCGAAGGACCTACCGAAGTGATCCTCTATCGGATCATCCACGACGAGCCACGCCTTCTTGGTATCCCCGACGACCTGCGCGAACTGGTCGCCCGCGCGATGCGCAAGGATCCAGCCGAACGCCCGAGTGCGGACGCGCTGCGGGCCGTCCTGACGGGCAGCCTGGACCCCGCGAGCCTGGGCGGACCCGAAACGACCCGACGATCGACGGGACGGCTGCGCAAAGGATCCGCGGGGGGCGGTCGATCGCGCCGACGCCTGGCGCTCCCGCAGCGTGATTCGGCGGCGGCGCCAGCGCCAGCGCCGGCAGACGGCGGTGGCACCGTGGGGCTCGTCCCATCGGTACCGCCGGTACCGCCGCGACCGCCGCGACCGGTATCGGTCTCGCCGGTACCGGTCTCGCCGTACCCCGCGGTATCGCCGTACCCCGCGGTATCGCCGGCGCCGGCGGGGTCCATGCCAGCCGGATCAATGCCAGCCCGACGAATGGCCGCCCCCGTCACGCCCGCCCCACGCCGCCGGCGCCTGGGCCGACGCGGGCTTGTCCTGCTCAGCTGTCTCACGGCGGCGGTTGCGACGGCGTCCGTCCTGGCCGTCGCAACCGCAGGCCGAAACAGCGGTCCGACGGGCGTGGACCGAGCCGCGGTGTCCCGGCAGCTTGCCGGCAACGCGGACACACAGCGTCAGCGCGACCCAGAGCTGGCCGGCCAACTCGCCGTCGCCGCATACCGGATCGCCCCGACGACCCAGGCACGGCGCGCCATGGTCGCGTCATTCGTCGCGTCATCCGCGGTGTCGCTGCCACAACGCGGCGCGACGGTGATCGATGTCGCCTGGGACGCCCGTGGCCGGACCCTCGCCGAGGTCGACGCCGACGGCCGGGTCCGGCTGTGGGATCTCAGCGACCGCGGCAAGCCGACCCTGGCCGCCGAACTCAGCCCGGCGGTGACCGGGCCGGCAAGCGGTGTCGCGCTGAGCGCGGACAGCCGCAGCCTCGCGGTCGGCGGCGGCGACAACACCGCCCGGCTCTGGGCCGACCGGACCTGGGAGACCGGCGGAACCGGCGGAACCGGCGGAACCGGCGGAACCGGCGGAACCGGCGGAACCGGTGCTACCGGCGGGGTCAGCCGGCTCGACGGTCATATCAGCCCGGTGGTCCGGCTCGTGTTCGACACCTCCGGCAGGCTGCTGGTGACGGTGGGTGCGGACGGAACGGTCGGGCTGTGGGACATCAGCGATCCGCGACATCCGACATCGCTCACATTTCTGACCAACCGCAGCGGGCTGGTGACCGACATCGCACTGCGCCCGGACGGTCGGCTTCTCGCCACCGCTGCCGTGAACGAAACCGTGCGGCTATGGGATCTGACCGACCCGGCGCAGCCCCACCAGGTCGCCACCATGACCGGACACGTCGGTGCGGTGGTAACGGTGGCCTTCAGTCAGGATGGACGTGCCGCGGTAACCGGTGGTGACGATCATACGGTGCGGCTGTGGGATCTGACGGACCCCGTCAAACCGCGGGCGACGGCCATCCTGAGCGCCCACGACGATCGCGTGACCGGCGCAGCCTTCGGCGCGGACGGTCTGCTGGTGTCCGCTGGCGCCGACGGCGCCATCGTGTTCTGGGACGCCACCGCGAAACCCGTCGAACTGACCCGGCTCGTCGACCGGAACAAGGCCGTCAGCCGACTTGCGGTGTCGGGAGACGGTTACGCGTTCGCGGCCGGCGGCTCCAACGGCGATCTACGGGTGCTGTCGACCGGTCCGGACACGCTTGCCCGGACCGCCTGCGCGGATCCCCGCTTCCGACTCAGCCGCGAGCGGTGGACGCAGTGGGCTCCGCAGGTTCCCTACTCCGACCCCTGCCCGCAATAGCCCCCGCGACGATGAGGGCCTGCTTTCTAGATCTTCGCTGGTATCGCCCCCACCCATATCCAGGAAGCAGGCCCTAGGGGGAGGTTGAGAAGTATCGTTCGATCAGCGCGCGGGCCGTCCGCGCCCGGCCGGCAAAGCGGAAGAGGCCGGGATAGTGGTCTTCTATCCGGGCGCTTTTTGGAAACGATGTGAATCTGGTGTTGTGGTAGGAGCATCAGATTCACATCGTTAAAAGCGACCGGCAATAGGGGACGCGGCGTCGCGGGGCCGCCTGGCGCCGGCACGTACCCCATCCACCGACGAAGAGTGACTGTCGGCCGTGCCAGCCGGGCGAATACGCGACGGTTGAATACGCGACGGTTGAATACGGGATCCTGTCAGTCCGACGCCCCACGTCGGACACAGTCATGTTGTGACCGGGCCGACCCCCGCAGTGAGCTTCTCAGCAAGGTTGATGTTGCCTGTCGTCGTCTCGTCGTTACGCGGCACCTCGTGGGACCTGAACGCGATGTCCTTGCCGTTACGCACATAGAAGTTGACAAATGCGGCGGTGGCCGGCTTACGCAGGGCCTCTTTGCTCACATACAGGTAGAGCGGTTTGCACAGCGGGATATAAGTGCCGGTCCCGGCGGACACCACCGACGGCGACACACAGCCGCTGCCATTGTCGAGCTCCAGGCCGCGAATCTTGTTGCCGTAGGTCTCGAACGTCGGGAAGTCGAGGAAGCCCAGTGCGTCCTTGTTCTGGGCGACGTTCTGCGCCACGGCTTCCAGCTCAACCGCGCGGTACCCACGGACGTTGTCGCTCGCCCCGTTCACCTCGTTGTTGAAAACCTGGCCGTGGACGGACGTCGGAGCCGGGCCGAACAACTCCACCGGCTCGTTCGGGAAGCTCGGATCGATCTGATTCCAGCTGGTGACTGTCGACCCCTTCTTCCAGACGTTTGTGAGCTGGCTGAGCGTCAGACACCGCGCCCAGGTGTTCGCCGGATTCACGATGACCGGCAGCGTGTTGTGGGCGATCTCGAACTCGGCGACCCGGTCGGCGCAGCCAGGATCGCCCTTGAACGCGGTGTTCAATGCGAAGGAGGCCCCGGCTATGTCAATCTTGCCCTGGCACAGCCGCGTGAAGCCGTCGTCGGTGGACGTCGATTCGACGCGGACCGCAACGCCGCTCTGTTGCCGGCGGAACAGCGCGTAGGCAGTTTCTGTAATCGGTGCGACCTCGCTGGAACCGGAGGCGAGGACGACGTTGTCGGGGCGGACCGACGCCTCGCTCGGCGCGGCCACCGTCTGGACCGGGTCCACCGCGAACAGCGACGCCGAGGGGACCGGGGTACCTGACCCACTGTTGTCGGCGGTCACGACGATTCCGGCCGTTGTAGCCGTGATCAGGACGAGCACCGTGGCCGCCACCGAGACGATTCCCCGTCGGGTGCCGACAAAGCCGGTGAACGCGCGCCTTTTCGTCCGACGGGCCGCGTGGGCCGCGTGGGCCGGTTCGACCGAGGTGACCGGGACCGGCGCTGCGTTCCCGGCCCGCGGCACGCTGATCGTGGGCGGCATGCTCGGCGACGGCCGGACTCCCCCGGGCCAGCTGCTCGAAATCGGCGGAACTGACCGAACCGGCGGACCTGACGGTGGAAGCATCTGCGAACCCGGCGGGACACTCAACGCCGGCGGGACACTCAATGCCGGCGGCGCAATGATCACCGTCTGGAGTGGGGGCGCGGTCTGGTGCGCGCCCTGCGCGGCAATGAGCGCCGCACCGAGGGCAACATCGCCGGGCGAGCCGACCTCCTGCCGTCCGATGCCGGGGAATGCCTCGGTGAGGACCCGGCCAACCAGGGGAATCCGGCTCGAGCCGCCGAGCAGGAGCAACATTGACAGGTCCGCGGACGTCGCCGGAACCGAACGAAGTGCGCGCTCGAACACCCGGACCGTGTCGTCCACCATCGGTCGGATAAGGGCCTCGAACTCGTCGCGGGTCAACCGCACGGATTCCGGCATGGCATCGCGGCCGGCCTGGGGCAGACCCAGCGATGACAGGTCAACCGGAATATCAACCACGTCGTCCTCGGAGAGAATCTCCTTTGCCTGGGCGCACTCATACCGTAACCGGCGCAGAGCCGTGGCCGTCGCGGGATTCGTGTCGTCAAGACCGGACGCGGTGTCACCAAACATGCGCAGGACATAGGCGAGCAGGATCTCATCGATGTCCATGCCACCGGCGCGGGTGATCCCAGCCGGGGTACCGGCAATCTGGAATCCGGCGGGCATCGCGGCCAGCACCGCGGCCTCGAAGGAGCCCGCGCCCAGGTCGTAGATGCCCATGAATGCCCCGGGGGTCGCCGCTCCCCGACGATTGAGCAGCGCGCCGACAGCGTCGGCAGCGGAGCACACCGTGATGGGGACTGCGGCATCGACCTGGCCGACGGCTTCGGTGAACAGATCGCACCGAAACTGCGACCAGCTGGCCGGATGAGCGACGACCACGTGATCAGGCGGTGCCTTGCGCAGCCGGGTGGCCGCGGCGACGACCCAGCCGAGCAGACGTGCCACCAGTGCCTGGGGGGTATAGGCAGCGTCACCGAGCAGGATGGGCGTCGGATCACCCACCTGTCGCGGGAAGCCGCGGGCGGCCCGGCCCGGATCGGCGGCCGCGCGGCGTTGCGCCGCCCGGCCGACCTGTATCTCGCCGCCGGGCGCGGCGTAGAGGACGGTCGGAATGTCGGTTCCGCCGCCGATCGCCAGCACCTGTGGCCAACCGTCGTCGGCCACAGCGACCACGGTGTTGGCCGAGCCCAGGTCGACTCCCACCTGATATCCCACAACGCCCCCGAACATCGGCCACGATGCTGATCAAGAGCAGGACCAGCACGCCGATCAACGTGCCCACGATCAACTTATCCGCCCGGATTATAGGCGCAATATCCGCGTCTTACTACATCCACATACCGTCGATCAGCACGTTGTCGCCCCGGCAGCGCGATCACGCAATATGGATCATGACCAAGGAGTGCGGGGCGCCACGGACGACCGGCATCGGACCCTCCCGCGCCCAAGCCGTCACACCCCGCCACCACAAAAAAGCTACTGGTCAACAATTTGTTGACCGTCCCCGTATATTCATACATTCAATCGATCCATAGATAAAAACAATCGTGCGCACCCGGCAGAGTTTTTTCGCTGAACCCTTCTTCATTGATTAATCCTTTGTTAACGATTTTCGATGCGTTTACCACCCGGACAGCACGCGATGCTGAAATCCGAGAAGCACTGAGGTGGCCAGCTCGCCCCCGTCAGGGCCGACCACGGCCGGTCGGCGGGGAAGGCCGTCCTGCACACCATTCCGTAGGTAGACCATTCGAGTCTTGGAGGGGGCTATGGATTCTATTGATTCGATCAACCCGAGCCTGGCACGCCGCGGTTTTCTCGTGGTGTCCGGGCTGTCCGCGGCCGGAATCGCGACCGCGTCGCTGCCGGCCGCGCGGATAAGTGCACCGAAGATCAAAAGCTACCCCTTCACGCTGGGCGTGGCGTCGGGAGAGCCGACGTCACACGGTGTCGTCCTGTGGACCAGGCTCGCTCCGTCACCGCTTGACCCCGACGGCGGCATGCCCAACGCCAACTACAAGGTCCGGTGGATGGTCGCCGACGACGAGGCCATGACCCACGTGGTCCGCACCGGCACGGCAACCGCCACGCCCGAGTGGGCGCACAGCCTCCACATCGAGGTCGAGGGCCTGCTCCCGGCGTGGGACTACTACTACGCGTTCGAGATTGACGGCTACCGCAGCCCCATCGGGCATACCCGCCTCGCTCCGGGCGCGGGTTGGAACATCCCCGCGATGAAGATCGCCCACGTCTCCTGCCAGAACTTCGAAGAGGGCTACTACCGGGCCTACCGGGACATCGCCGAGCAGGACCTGGACATCGTCTTCCACCTCGGTGACTACATCTACGAATCCAAGCCGAAGCCCGGACGGTCCCGGCTGCACGCCAATCTGGAGCCGTACGACCTCGCCGGCTACCGGGTGCGCCTTTCCCAGTACAAGACGGACCCCGACCTCCAGGCCGCGCACGCCGCCCACCCGTGGGCGGTGACCTGGGACGACCACGAGGTCGACAACGACTACACCTTCCAGACGAATCAGGACAACAGCCCGCAGGACGCGTTCCTGGTGCGTCGCAATGCCGCCTACCAGGCGTACTGGGAGAACATGCCGCTGCCGAACAAGGTCCGCCAGGACTACCGGCTGTACCGCCGGCTGCGTTACGGCAAGCTGGCCGAGTTCAGCGTCCTTGACACCCGCCAGTATCGCGACGCGCACGCATGCGACGACAACGGCGTGAGCAGCGGCCAGTTCGTCAACTGCACCGAGAACCAGGAGCCGACCCGTAGCATCCTGAGCGCGCCACAGCGTGACTGGCTGCTGAAGGGATTCACCAACGCCAAGACGCTGTGGAACGTCTTCCCCCAGCAGATCCTGATGGCCCAGCTGGACATCGATCCCAGTCCGACGGTCCAGTACTGGAGCGAGTTCTGGGACAGCTACGCGGCCGAGCGCCGCACCGTCCTGCAGGGCATGTACGACAGCAAGCTGTCCAACCCGGTAGTCCTGACCGGCGACATCCACGCGTTCCTGATCAACGACCTGCACACCGACTTCCGCGACCCGAACTCGCCCGTGGTCGCGACCGAGCTGGTCGGCACGTCGATCAGCACCGTGCTACCCATCCCGTTCCCGACGATCATCGGGAAGGCGATCCCCGACAACCCGCACATCAAGATGTTCGACTCCGACTACCGTGGGTACATCCTGTCCACGATCACCCAGGAAGACTGGACCGCCGAGCTTCGGGCGGTGCGGGACTTCACCAAGCAGGACTCCGAGATGTTCCTGCACAGCAAGTGGGTCATCGAGGACGGCACGCCGGGTGCTGTGAAGGCCTGATCGCCGACGTGTAATCACAGATCGACGATCGACGAGGTCGGTGCGCTGACACCGGCTTCGTCGATCACCTGGTAGACCGGGTCCTGACCGGGCCCGGTCAGGACCCGGCGACTCCGGCGCCGCTGGGCCGGGCGAACGGCGCCAACCGTGTCACCAGACCGCGTACCTCGGCCGCGGCTGCGGCTATCGTCTCCTCGGGCCTGCCAGGGGACACCCCCTCCAGCACCACCTCGAGAGCGGACAGTCGCTCGACGACCTCGGTCAGCAGATCGAAGTCCCGGACCCTGGCCCGGGCAAGCTCGGCGACCCGCTCGTTCTTCTCGAACAGCTCAACGAACACCGTGACCTTTGCGCGCAGCAACCACGGGTCGAACGGCTTGGCAATGTAGTCGACCGCACCGACCGCGTAACCGCGGAAGGCGTGGTGCGGCTCCCGGTCGATCGCGGTGAGGAAGATGATCGGGGTGTCCCGCGTCCGACCTCGCTGCTTGATCCGATGCGCAGTCTCGAAGCCATCCATCCCGGGCATCTGGACGTCGAGCAGAATCACCGCGAAGTCGTCCACCAGGAGACGTTTTAGGGCCTCCTCGCCCGAGGAAGCGGTGACCAGATCCTGGTCGAGCGAGGCCAGTATCGCCTCGAGGGCCATCAGGTTGTCAGGTCGGTCGTCCACTAGAAGAATCTTGCTGCGCGGACGTTCCGCACCATGCGCGTCTTCGGCGTCCCCCGCGTCCATGAGATCACCCTTGCGCTCGGTCACCGCCCGCCTCCTCCTTTACGCCGCACCGCCCCCATCGGGCCACGGCTTCGAGCTCAACCGTACAAATGACTTCCGCCGGCTTCCGCGTGGCCCGTGGCCCGTGGCCCGTGGCCCGTGGCCCGGCCCAGTGGAAGTATCACCGAGCCTGGCCGACGGCGACGAGATCCGCGCCGGACGCGGAGGCCTGCAGGTGAACCGAGCTTTTCATCCCTGGCCTGTCCGGGTCCGACCCACCCCGGGCAGCGGCGCGCCGCGGTGCCCGGGGACCCGCTGGCTCGGGTGCTCTATAGATGAGACCGCATGGTGCCGAGTAGATGGTCAAGATCAACTGGCTTGGTGATGTAGTCGGTCGCACCGGCCTCAAAGCTCTTCTCCCGGTCTCCCGGCATCGCCTTGGCGGTCAGCACCACGATGGGAAGGGCGGCGAACGCGGGCATCTGCCGGATCGCCGAGGTGGTCTCGTTCCCGTCCAGCCCCGGAAGCATCACGTCCATCAGAACAAGGTCGATCGACAGGCCCTCCTGCTGGAGCAACCGGATCGCGGTGTGGCCGTTGTCCGCGTACAGCACCTGCATTCCGTGCATCTCCAGGGCGCTCGTCAGCGCGAAGACATTGCGGACGTCGTCGTCCACGACGAGCACGCTCGATCCGACCAGCGGGTCGGACTCGTCGAGGCCGCTGGTCACCGCCGGGTCGCCCAGATCAGCGGGCAGCCCGGTGAGGAACGGCGTGTCCGGTATGTCGGACTCCGCCCCGCCTCGAAACGACCGACGCGCCCGTGCGCCCGGTAGGTGGAGTCCCGCCGATGTAAGTGCCCGCGCCGGACCGGCGCCACCGGCCGCCGGCCGCGGTCCGGAGGCGAGAGCCACCGCGGATGTGCCGGACATAGCGGCCAACCGCCGGCGCGCCATCGCCCCACCGGTTTCGGGAAGCACGATGATCTCGTCGCTGTCCCCCGGGTTGGCCGACGGAAGCACCTCCGACGGCATCACCGACGGGACATAGAGCGTGAACGTGCTGCCCAGGCCGATCGTACTCGCGACGCCGATGGACCCGCCGAGCAGCCGCGCGAGCTCCTTGCTGATGGACAGCCCGAGCCCGGTGCCGCCGTAGCGCCGTGAGGTCGTCCCGTCCGCCTGCTGGAACGCTTCAAAGATCATAAGCAGTTTGTCGGTGGCCACCCCGATGCCGGTATCGGAGACGCTGAACGCGAGCACCACCGGCGCCGCGGACAAGGTCGGCGTGGTGAAGGCGACATCGGTCGTGGCGACCGTCACATCCAGCCGCACCTCACCGGCGTCGGTGAACTTCACCGCGTTGGACAGCAGGTTTTTCAGTACCTGCTGGATGCGCTGCTCGTCGGTGACGAACTCCTCGGGAAGGTCGCCGGCGACCGTCACCTCGAAGGAGAGGCCCTTTTCCTCGGCCATCGGACCGAATACCTGCGCGACCGCATCGCAGAGAGTGGTCGTGCGAACTGTCGCGGCCTGCACGGCCATCTTGCCGGCCTCGACCTTCGAGAGATCGAGAATGTCGTTGATGAGCCCGAGCAGTTCGGAGCCGGCCGAGTGGATCGTCTCGGCGAAATCGATCTGCTTGGCGGTGAGGTTCGCCTCCGGATTGTCGGCCAACAGCTTCGCCAGCAGCAGCAGACTGTTGAGCGGCGTCCGCAGCTCGTGGCTCATGTTCGCCAGGAACTCCGTCTTGTACTGGGACGACTGCGCGAGCTGCTCGGCCTTCTCCTCCAGGCCGATCCGGGCCATCTCGATTTCGCCGTTCTTCTCCTCCAGCAGCGCGGCCTTCTCCTCCAGCTCGTTGTTGGTGCGCTGGAGTTCGACCGACTGCGAGCGCAGCTCCTGGGTGAGCCGCTGGGACTGGGCCAGCAGCTCCTCCGTCCGCGCGTTCGCCATGATCGTGTTCAGGACGACACCGATCGTGCCGACCAGCTGGTCGACCAGGTGCAGATGCAGCTCGGAGAAGCTGGTGAAGGATGCGAGTTCGATGACGCCGAGCACCTGATCCTCGAAGATCACCGGAGTCACTACGAGATCACTGGGCGGCGCCTCCCCGAGACCACTGCGGATGCGCAGGTAGCCGGCGGGGACCTCCTCCACCCGGATGCGCTTCTTCTCCGCCGCGGACTGGCCGATGAGGCCCTCACCGAACAGGAACGTACCGTCGGACCGTTTGCGCGGCGCCGAGCCGTAGCCGGCGACGTGGCGCAGCTTGTCACCCTCGATGAAGTCAAGCAGGTAGACCGTACCGAGCTGGGCGCCGACCGCCGGAGTCATCTCACTAATGATCATCTGACAGACCGCGTACAGATCACGCTGGCCCTGCATCTTGCCGCCGATGCGGGCGATGTTCGACTTGAGCCAGTCCTGCTGGGCGTTCTTGTCGGTCGTCTCCCGCAGATTGGCGATCATCTGGTTGATGTTGTCCTTGAGCTCGGCCACCTCGCCCTCGGCCTCCACCGTGATGGAGCGGGTGAGGTCACCGCGGGTAACGGCAGTCGACACCTCGGCAATCGCCCGCAGCTGGGTGGTCAGCGTGGACGCGAGCTGGTTGACGTTGTCGGTGAGCGCCTTCCAGGTGCCGTCCACCCCGTCGACCGTCGCCTGACTGCCGAGCTTGCCCTCGATCCCGACTTCCTTGGCCACCCGGGTGACCTCGTCGGCGAACGACGACAGCTGATCGACCATCGTGTTCACGGTGTCCTTCAGCTCGGCGATCTCACCCTGCGCCGACACCGTGATCGTCTGCGACAGGTCGCCGCGGGCCACCGCCGTGGTCACCAGCGCGATG
>NZ_CAUVXL010000038.1:0-19633 GCF_963555915.1 Protofrankia sp. Cas4 | reverse complement strand
AGGCGACCCGGGTCACCTCGTCGGCGAACGACGACAGCTGATCGACCATCGTGTTGATGGTGTGCGCAAGACCGGCGACCTCACCGCGGGCATCCACGGTGATCTTCTGGGACAGGTCGCCCTGCGCCACCGCGGTGGTCACCTGGGCGATGTTGCGGACCTGATTGGTCAGGTTTCCCGCCATCGAGTTCACCGACTCGGTGAGATCCCGCCATACCCCGGACACGCCCTTGACCCGCGCCTGCCCGCCGAGATTGCCCTCGGTGCCGACCTCGCGGGCGACCCGGGTGACCTCGTCGGCAAAGGACGAGAGCTGGTCCACCATGGTGTTCACCGTCGTACCGATGCGCAGGAACTCGCCCCGCACCGGCTGGCCGGCGATCTCCATCGCAATATGCTGCGAAAGATCGCCCTGCGCGACCGCGGCGATGACCCGCGCGACCTCGTGCGTCGGCCGCGCAAGGTCGTCGATGAGCGAGTTGACCGCCTGGTTCGACATCGCCCAACCGCCTTCGAACCCGAGATCGGCCATCCGCTCGGTCAACCGGCCGTCCCGCCGGATCACCTTGCTCACCCGCTCCAGTTCGAGGGAGTGTCGCTGTTGGACGCCGGCAAGCTCGTCGAAACGCGCTGCCAGCAGTGTGCCGCGGCCGCCGCGTTCCCCCAGCCGAACCGAGAAGTCACCGTGACACAACGCGGTGAGGGCACCGAGCAAATCGCTGATGAGCTGGTCGTCCACGGGCGCGGTTTCCGACACCATCGTCATGATGAAGCTCTCCAAACCCGCGTCCGCGGGAATCACTCGCGTCTGGCCGATCGCGCCGAACGGGTCGGCAACCGTTCATGAGGTATCCGGTGGTACTCGTCGCCAGTATCCGCCAAAGCCCACTGGGCCGATATTGGCGGATCCCCGGGTACCTGCCCGACACCCGACTGAGTGACCAGGACGCCCCCGGGGTTGCGGGGTCCGCGGCGCAGCCAGTCCCCCAGAGCTGGACAACACAGGAGACACTGACCGACATGCCTCCCGTGCCCGGAGATGAGGGGCTCCGCCGCACCCTCACAGTTCCACCGGTCACCGACTCACCGCGGTCGGCCCGGCGGTTTGTCGTGGCCGCACTGCGCGGCCGGGTCGACCCGGATCTGGTCGACACCGTTCTGCTGCTGGTGACCGAACTCGTGACCAACGTCGTCGTGCACGCCGGCACCGACGCGACAGTTGACCTCCGCCACGACGCCACCGGGCTGGCGATCTCGGTCAGCGACCGCAATCCCACCACGTTGGGTGCCGCGCCGAGCGCCGACGACCCCGACCGGCTGACAGCGTCCGACCAGGCCTGCGACAGCCGGGCAGGCGCCAGCAGGGTCAGGACGATCGAAGGCCTCCGTGAGAACGGTCGCGGCCTTGCGATGGTGGACGCCCTGGCCACGGCCTGGGGAACCGAACACGACCGCACCGGAAAAAAAGTCTGGTTCCGGCTTGATGCCCCCGTCCCCGACCAGGTTCCCCGCGAAGATCACGACGGGACACCCGTCGAGCCACCGCAACGGATGGCGGTGGACATCCTGCGGCCGGCGCGGCTGCTGGCTCCCGGTCTGGCCACCGCGTTGTCGACCGAGGACGAGGTCCGCGAACTGCTGGCTCAGCTCGTGGACGCCCTACCGACGTCCGCCGCCGGCCTGGTACGCAGGCCCGGCCGGGCCAAGAGCGCGGCAGCGGAGGTGGTGGCTACCTGCGGCCCGACCGGCGCGGAGCGGGACGCCCGTCGGATCCCGCTCGAATCTCGGGATGGAATCGTCGGGGAACTCCTGCTCTGGTCACCACTCCCGCCGCTAGGCCCTGGCCCTGGCCCTGGCCCCTGGAATGGGAACGCCGCCGGAGCGCTCGAGGGCCAAAGGGCGCGCGACGATCGTCAGATCGCGCGCCCGCAGGCCGCAGTCCACGGAGCGCTCGAGGAGCGGATCGCCGTGATCACCCGCTGGATGGCGTTGACGCTCGGCGGCGCCAACCTGCGGCGGGCCGAGGAACGACGCATCGGCATGCTCTCCTTCCTCGCCGAGGCGTCGGACCTGCTGGCCGGCAGCCTCGACACCGAACGCAGCCTGGCCCTGCTCGCCCGCCTACCCGTACCGCGGCTGGCGCGGTGGTGTGCGGTCTACCTGCTACGGGAGGACGGCGCGGTGAAGCTCGCCGCCGTCGGGCACGTCGACGAGGCCGAGGCGGCAGACCTGTCGGCCTGGGCCGGCGATCCGGTCGGACCGCTGGCCCCCCAGGTGCAGGCGGCGCTCGCCGACACCGTGCGCGTCGCCACGATCAACGGCTCACCCACGGTGATCGCGACGATGCGGGCCCGTCGCCGGGTGCTGGGCGTTGTGGCTCTCGGCCGAGCCGTGGGCAACAGCTTCCAGGCCGACGAGATCGAGCTGCTCGCAGATCTCGCCCGCCGCGCGGCGTTCGCCGTCGACAATGCGCGGCTGTTCCGCCAGCAGGTGGAGGTGGCCAGCGCGCTGCAGGCCGGGCTGCTACCGCCGGAGCTTCCCAACATCGACGGGATCGAGCTCGGCTCCTCCTATCGCGCGGCCCGCGCCGGGCTGGAGGTCGGCGGTGACTTCTTCGACCTCGTCCCGAACCCGGACGGCGGATGGACGATCATCATCGGCGACGTCTGCGGCAAGGGTGCGGAGGCCGCGAACGTGACCGGGGTCGTGCGAGCCGTATTACGCCTGTTGGCCGGCCAACGCAACAACCTGCCCGACATCATGATGGATCTCAACCGTGCGTTGCGGGACGCGGGTCATCCCAACTCGGCAGGTCAGGGGCGTTTCTGCACGCTTGCGGTGGCCGAGCTGCGCCCACCGGACGTGCTGCTGTCCGCCGGGTCGGACCCCGCCGCGGTGACGCAGCGGACGATCTCGATCTGCATGGCCGGGCATCCGCTGCCCATCGTCGTACGCGCGAACGGGACGGCCATGTTCGTCGCGGAGCCGGGAACGCTGCTCGGAGTACTCGACGACCACGACGTCGCCTTCCCCGAGGTACAGGTGGCGCTCGCGGCCGGGGACGCGCTGATCCTCTACACCGATGGTGTGGTCGAGGCCCGCCGCGGTCGGGAGCTGTTCGGCGACGAACGGCTGCTGACGGCCGTGCGTGGCTGCGCGGGCATGTCCGCCCAGGGCATCGCCGACCGGGTGCGGGCGTCCGCCGATCGGTTCGCGGGCGGACGCCTGCGAGACGATGTCGCGGTCGTCGTGGCCCGCATCCCGAAATGACGATCCGCGAACCACCGGTGACTCAGAAAAGACAGACAGCCGAACACTCGGCGTGGGTCCGTGACGAGCACCGGAGACGTAGCTACGCTGCGTCATACATGACCAACCGTCATCCGCTGGTAGACGACAAATGGCCCGGAAGCGCTTGGAATGGCCTGCCTGTGGGTAGACGTGTAGGGATGGCACCGCTCAAATCTGATGACTTATGAATACAAACGGGGTGTAAGCGGACATGGTGGCCCACGCGTCGTCCTTTCGGCCCTCGGCCACGCATGTGCTGGTCGAGCTTCCACACGTATCCAGCGCCGTTCCGCAGGCGCGCCGTGTGCTGCGAGAGCAGCTCACCGCGACGAACCTGGCCGAGGACGCGGTGGGCACGGCGGAGCTCCTGGTCAGCGAGCTGGTCACGAACGCGGTGAAGTACGGCGAGCCACCCGTCTGGCTGCTGATCGAATTGCGGCCCGGCCTGGTGCACGCCTCCGTGTCGGATAGATCCATCGTGTTGCCCCACCGTCAACAGGTGGACCTCGGCAGTGAGGGTGGGCGTGGTCTGCTCGTCCTGGACGCTCTCGCGGGCAGTTGGGGAGCGGTGGCGGTCGACTCCGGCAAGTACCTCTGGTTCGATCTACCTGTCGAGCTGTGACCGCGGCGAGGGGGAAAATGCGTTTCCACGACAACCTGGCCTCGGCGGTCGGCGATACCCCGCTGGTCCGGCTGAACGCGGTCACCGCTGGCATCGCGGCGCCCGTACTGGGCAAGCTGGAGTACCTGAACCCGGGTGGCTCCGTGAAGGACCGGATCGCCCTGGCCATGGTGGCTGCCGCGGAGGAGTCGGGACAACTGCGGGCAGGTGGGACGATCGTCGAACCGACCAGCGGAAACACCGGAGTCGGCCTGGCAATCATTGCCGCCACCCGTGGCTACCGCTGCGTGTTCACCATGCCCGACAAGATCAGCGAAGAGAAACAGGCGGTACTGCGGGCCTATGGAGCCCAGGTGCTGGTCTGCCCGACCGCGGTCGCCCCGGACGACCCCCGCTCCTACTACTCGGTCGCGCGCCGGGTGGTCGCGCAGACGCCCGGTGCCTGGAGCCCGGACCAGTACTCCAACCCCCACAACCCGGCCGCGCACCGCGCCACCACCGGCCCGGAGATCTGGGCGGCCACGGACGGACGCATCACCCACTTCGTCGCCGGAATCGGCACCGGCGGGACGATCAGCGGAACCGGCCGGTACCTCAAGGAGGTCAGCGCCGGGCGGGTGGCGGTGGTGGGCGCGGACCCGGAAGGATCGGTGTACTCCGGCGGCAGCGGCCGGCCCTACCTGGTCGAAGGAGTCGGTGAGGACATCTGGCCGACGACCTACGACAAGACGGTGGTCGACCGGGTGGAGGCGGTCAGCGACCGCGACTCGTTCCTGATGACCAGAGAACTGGCCCGTCGCGAAGGCATCCTGGTCGGTGGCTCGTGCGGGCTCGCGGTCGTCGCGGCGCTGCGGGTCGCTCGGGAGCTGGACTCGGACGGCTGCGTGGTGGTGCTGCTGCCGGACTCCGGCCGCGGCTACCTGTCGAAAATCTTCAACGACGAGTGGATGTACGACTACGGCTTCCTCGACCGGCCGTCGGACGAACGGACCGTCGCCGAGGTACTGACCCGCAAGGCGTCCGACGCCGGCGGACCGCCTGAGCTGGTACATGTGCACCCCGACGAGACCGTGGGCGCGGCCATCTCCTACCTGCGCGAGTACAACGTGTCCCAGATGCCGGTGGTGCGCCAGGAACCACCGTTGCGCTCCGCCGAGGTGGCCGGTGCCGTCATCGAGCGGGAGCTGCTCGACGCCGTGTTCGCCGACCGCTCCGCCGTCGACGCGCCGGTCGCCACCCACATGTCGCCTCCGCTGCCCACGGTCGGTGCCGGCGAACCGCTGTCGGTACTGGTCGCGATCCTGGGCGCCGCCGCCGCCGCGCTCGTTCTCGAAGACGGCAACCCCGTCGGCATCCTCACCCGGTCCGACCTGCTCAGCTTCCTGGCGACCGGATGAACCGCCCAGACCACCCGGACGCCTGGACCGGCGCGGGGTTCGAGACGGTCGCGATCCACGCGGGACAGGATCCCGACGCGACCACCGGCGCGGTGGTCGTCCCCATCCACCCGTCCTCGACATTCGCGCAGGATGCGGTCGGTGTCCCGCGCGGTGACTACGAGTACGCCCGGTCGGCGAACCCGACCCGCACGGCGCTGGAGACCTGCCTGGCCGCGTTGGAGGGGGGCTCGGTGGGCCTCGCGTTCGCCTCGGGGATGGCTGCGGCGGACGCACTGCTCCGTACCGTCTGCCGGCCCGGTGACCACGCGGTGATCCCGTCGGACGCCTACGGCGGCACCTACCGGTTGTTCGCACAGGTGTTCGCGCAGTGGGGCGTCGAGTACACCCCCGTGCCGCTTGACGACCCAGGCGCTGTGGCCGCGGCGCTGCGCCCCGGTCGGACGCGGCTGCTGTGGTGCGAGACACCCACGAACCCGCTGCTCGGCGTATCCGACATCGCGGTGCTCGCCGAACTGATCCACGCGGCCGGTGGCCTGCTCGCGGTCGACAACACCTTCGCCACCCCGTACCTGCAGCGGCCGCTGGCGCTCGGCGCCGACGCGTCGGTCCACTCGACCACGAAGTACCTGGGCGGCCACAGCGACGTGGTCGGGGGCGCCGTGGTCGTCGCCGATCCGGCGTTGGGTGAGCGGCTGCGGTTCACCCAGAACGCCACCGGGGCGATCGCCGGGCCGTTCGACGCCTGGCTGGTGCTACGCGGGGCGAAGACCCTCGCGGTCCGGATGGACCGGCACTGTGCGAACGCCCGTCGCATCGCCGCGCTGCTGGCTGCGCATCCCGCCGTGACCACCGTGTACTACCCGGGCCTGCCCGATGATCGTGGGCACCCGGTGGCGGCCCGGCAGATGCGCGACTTCGGCGGGATGGTCTCGTTCACCCTGCGCGGCGGCGAGGAGGCGGCGGTCGAGGTGTGTCGGCGTACCCGGGTGTTCACCCTTGCCGAGTCCCTCGGCGGCGTCGAGTCGCTGATCGAACATCCGGGGCGGATGACGCATGTCTCGGTTGCCGGGTCGCCCCTGGAGGTACCCGCCGATCTGGTCCGCCTCTCGGTCGGCATCGAATCCGTCGAGGACCTCGTCGACGACCTGACAAAAGCCCTCGCCACGCTCGCCTGAGAACCGCTGGTACGAACCGGACGTTTTCGACTATCATCGACTCAGTCGTCCGGGCGAGTACCGACGTTCGGGCAGGCACCGGCGTCCGAGTAAGCACCGACCGGCGACCAACGCATTCGCAACAATAGCGTTGGTTCCGCATGCCGGCCGTCGGTTCCGCATGCCGGCACAGCCATGTATCGGTATGTCGACGTCGACAGCGGGGGCAGATCATGGGACAGAGAACCTCGGTCAGAATCATCACGATCTCCGCGGCAGCGCTCGCCGCGATCTTTCTCCTCGTGCTGGGTTTCAGCGCTCTGGGCTCATTCGACAAGACCGACGGTGGAGAGATCGCGGTGGTCCGCAACGGCGGTCCGTTCGACAACCACAAGATCAGACAGATCATCGACCCCGCCTCGGCACGGACCTGGGTCGGGCTCTACTCCGACAGTCACAAATATCCTGCCCAGCAACGTTTCTACACCATCACCGCGAAGCCGGACCAGGGCGACCGCGCCGGTGAGGACGTCGTGCGGGTGCCGTCCAAGGACGGCGTCGAGATGGGCATCGAGGGAACTCTCTACTTCTCCCTCAATCTCGATCACCAGATAATTCGTACCTTCGACGACAAGTTCGGCACCCGCAAGTTCCGATCATTCGTCGACCACAATGACTACAGCCCTTACGATGGAATTCAGGGCTGGTCGGCGTTCCTCGACACCATAATCCGACCGGTGATCGACAACGACCTGCGGGAACAGGTGAACACCTTCGGCTGCGCCGAACTCGTCTCCAGCTGCGCGCTGGTCCAGCTCGGAGCGAACCAGGGCGCCGGTAACGCCGCTCTTCCGACCGTCCCACAAGCGTCGAACAACGCCAACATCGCGAAAGTACAGACAGCGATCAATGAATCACTGGCTCGGGACCTCAGCGACACCCTCGGCGCGCCTTTCCTCGTCGGGCTGAAATTCAATCTGGTCCGCATCACGCTGCCGCAACAGATACAGGACGCGGTGAACAAGGCGCAGGCCGCCTTCGCCGGGGTGACCGAGGCGCAGGCGAGGGTCGCGCAGGCCCGCGCGGACGCCGAAGCCAACCGGGAACGCCAAGCCGGCTATGCGCAGTGCCCGGCATGCGCGACGATCGACCAGCTCAGGGCCATCCCGCCGACTGTCACGACCTTCGCGCCGGGATCCGGCTTCGCGATCACCTCTCCACAACGGTAGACGATCGCGATCCAACCAACCACGTGCACCGGATGGGCACCGGCCCTCCCTACCGCAGGACCCCGGCCCTGGCCGCGTGGATGACCACCCGCAGCTGGTCGGCGTCCGCGGGGACCTCGGCGGTGGCGTCCCACGACCAGCGCAGTGCCGCGACGTCCTCGCCGCGGACGTAGATCCGCCGACCCTCGTCCCCGACGTACCAGGTGATGGCGGCGGCCTCGGTCGGGTGCGGGGTGAGCAGCGTGACCGCTTCGTTCCAGGGCACCTCGGCACAGCGCCGCCGCAGCTGGTCAACGGCGTTATCATGGTCGAACATGCATTCGCCAACCCAGGCTCCGGGGGCCAGCCGCATGGTGCCGGGGCCGCGGTCGACCCCGACCCGCTCGGTACCGAGACGGTGCAGAGCGAGTTCGAAACGGAATGCTTCGCGTACCCATTCCTCCCGGTCGCCACGCATCCAGGTGTCGCGCAGGTAGGCGGCGAAGGCAAGCACGGACAGCTCCGGCGCGGGGAAGAAGCTTCCCGGCAGCGACCCACGGCGGCGCCACTGCTCGCTGGCCAGGAAAGCCGCCATCCCGGGCGTGCCCTCGGTCGCGTAGAAGGCGACGAAGGTCACCGGGAAGGCGTCAAGCAGGTCGGGGGCGATCCGTCCGCGCCGGCGGCACGCGTCCCGGTGGAACCCGCCGGCGCGGACACACTCGCTGAGCAGTTCCGATTCGTCCGGGGGTAGCGCCGCGAGGATTGCCCGGTGTCGTTGCGCCGGAGCGTACAGCGCATCCCAGGTGGCCTCCATCAACCTCGGGTAGTCGACCGGCATCACGTCAGCCGGCTCCCGCAGGTGGCATCGTCGGAGCACCGCTCCTGCGGGGGATCCTCCCCGGGCAGCCACCGGGGTAAGGCCGACGCCAGCCGGCAGATCGTGTGGACGAGGTCTGCCCGGGGCATCAACTCGCACTCGGCCATGAGCGCGCGCAGATTCCTCGCCCGTGGCACCAGCCGTGCGGCCAGCTCCCACACCCCCGGCGAAATCGTGACGGTGTGGAAGTCCTCGAAGACCCGCTCCCCGCCGGGCAGTACCCGTTCGACCAGACCGGCAAGGTGGACCTCCACCACGTGATCCCAGCAGAAGCTGTCATCCCCCGGTTGTTCGAGCGGCCGGCCCTGCTGGCGGCGCAGCCCATAGAGGTGACCGATGTCGATCGTGGCCAGGCAGCCGGTCCGCTCGACGATCTCTGCCATCAGCGGCAGGACGTCGGTGTTGCCCACGATGAACGGGTAGGGAGCGTTCCCGATCACGATCGGCCGGTCGATCACATCCTGAGCCCGGCAGATCCGCGGCACACACCAGTCGACGGCCTCGGGTACCAGCGGCATCGGCACCAGATTGTTGATCAGCGCTTCGCCGCCGCGCACCCACATCGCCAGGTCCGTGGTCACCCATGCAGCGTCCAGTTCCCGAGCGCGGTCGCGCAGAGCCCGCAGGACGGAGATGTCCAGCGGGTCCGTGCCGGCGAGATCGAGGTCCATCGGATGGAGGGTCAGCGCCAGCCCCCGGCCGCCGAGCACCTCCTGCGCATGCTGGGCGAGGTCGGCCTGGTCGGAGAGGATTCCCAGGCTGTAGTAGCGAACCGGGGCAGCCGACCCGTCGGCGACCGAGGCCGCGAGCCGCGCCGCCGCGTCATCGGCCGCCGCCGCGGCAAGATCCAATTCGGTACTCGCCTCGCAGCTGAATTCCACGCCCCGCAGCGGAGCTCCATCCCGCAGCGCCCGGCCCACCACATCGGTGGCGGCGTTACCGGCGGAGGCGTTACCGGCGGAGGCGTTACCGGTGGCGGCATTATCGGCGGCTGCGTTACCGGCGGCTGCGTTACCGGCGGAAGTACTGCGCACGATCGCCATCAAGGCCTCCAGCCGGGAACGCCATCACACAACCAGCAGACACAACCAGCAGACGCAAACGGCATCGCGGGACCAGGCGCCGTCCGCATCGTTTCCACCCGCCCACAGTTACAGTCCAGACGAACTCGGATGGATCGAGATTAGAGCCCCATACGTGGTCGTGACAAGACCCACAATGGTGTCTCGATGGAATTCGCTCTTATTCGTCCGACTGTTTGTACTCCTATTTGTCCAGTATCGATGCAGGCGCCTCGGCCAGGCCGATCTGGGAATGCAGTGCCCGCAGCGGCCGGGGCGCCCACCAGTTGGCCCTGCCGGCCAACCGCATGAACGCCGGGACCA
Organism: Protofrankia sp. Cas4; assembly: GCF_963555915.1. Taxonomy (NCBI): domain Bacteria; kingdom Bacillati; phylum Actinomycetota; class Actinomycetes; order Frankiales; family Frankiaceae; genus Protofrankia; species Protofrankia sp. Cas4. Next base: position 9,696 of record NZ_CAUVXL010000038.1, on the reverse strand, counting down.
GCACCCCCCGGATGAGGGTGGCGTCCAGGACGATCGCCAGCGCGGTGCCGAGGCCGAACATCTGCAGGAAGGTGACCGACGATGTCACAAACGCCGCAAAGGTCACCGCGAGCAGGGCCGCGGCAGTGGTCACAATCCGTCCGGTGCGGGCAAGGCCGGCCGCGACGGCCTCGGCGTTGTCGACGCCGCGGTCGTGCTCCTCCTTGATTCGTGACAGCAGGAACACCTCGTAGTCCATGGACAGACCGAAGGCGATACAGAACAGCAGCACCGGCATGGACGTGTCCAGCGGCCCTGGAAGAAAACCGAGCATGCCAGAAAGATGCCCGTCCTGGAAAATCCAGACGGCGGCTCCGAGCACGGCGGTCAGCGACAGCGCACTGAGTATCAACGCCTTGATCGGCATTACGACACTACCGGTGAACAGGAAGAGGAGCACGAACGTGGCAAGCGAGATCAACCCGATGGCCAGCGGCAACCGGGCGGCGATAGTGTGCTTTCCATCGACCAGGGCGGCCGACGGCCCGCCGACGAGTACGGATGTTCCCGCCGGCGCGGGCCGTGCACGCACTGCCTTGACAAGGTCCTGGCCCGCACTGGATGCGGGGTCGACCGAGGGAACCACCTCAAGGTAGGTGACGGTTCCGGCGGTGAACCGGGCGTCAGCCGGGCCGGCGGGCGCGCTCTGGCGGCCGCCGGCAAAGGTGCCTGCGGCGCTGTTCACGCCGGCCACGTTCGCCATGGTCGAAAGCTCACCCGCGTACCTGGCCAGCCCGGACGCGAGCGCCGGGCCGTCCACGGGCGCCGTGCTCTGCACGACGACGGTCGTGGCCGCGGGGACGTTCGAGGAGAAGTCGGCCCGGACGATGTCGCCGACCTGACGGCTGGCAGCGGTGTTGCGCAGCACCCGGTCATCCGGGGCGCTGAAGGAGACGTGCAGGAAGGGGATCCCGAGCGCCAGCAGCAGGGCGATAGCGGGCACGCCGGTGAGTACCGGCCGACGCATGACCGCGGACGCGATGGCCCGCCAGGCACCCGATTCGGCCGCCTGCGCTGAGCCCGACCGCGCCCGGCCGACCGTGAGCGCGTTGACCCGCGGGCCGAGCAGCATCAGCACCGCGGGTACAACCAGAAGCGCGCTGAGAACCGAGAAGACCGTGACCGCGACGCCGGCGTAGGCCATCGACTTCAGGAAGAAGGGCGGGAACACCAGCATCACCGCGAGCACCACCGCGACGGTGGCGCCGCTGAACAGGATGGTGCGGCCGGCCGTGCGCATGGTGGTCGCGACCGCGTCGGCGCGATCCGACCCGGCTGCGAGCTCCTCACGAAACCTGCTCACCATCAGCAGGGTGTAGTCGATACCCAGACCCAGCCCGAGCGCGGTGGTGAGGTTGACCGCAAAGATCGAGACGTCGGTGAGGCTGGCGAGAACGGAAAGAATGGCAAGCCCGCCGAAGATGCCGGCCACGCCGACGACCAGCGGCAACAGCGCGGCGACAGCACTGCCGAAGGCGAGCACCAGCAGCACCATCGTGATCGGAATGGCTATCGCTTCGGCCACGGCGAGGTCCTTGGTGACCTGACTGTTGACGTCCTTGTTAATGGTCGCCCCGCCGCCTGGCGTCACGGTGACAGGAGCAGCGCCGTCCACGACCTTCTCGTAGCCGGTCACCAGTTCCTTGGCTCGGTCCTTATCGGGTACCCGGGCCACGACAAGGGCGCGGCGGCCGTCGGTCGAACGCAACCGGGCACCACCTCCGTCCCAGTACGAGATCACCTGCTTCACCCCCGGTTCGGCAGCGAGCCGACGGACGACCTCCCTGCCACCGGCCACGGCATCGGGGTCGTCGACCGTTCCCGACCGGGCCGTGACGAGGAGCACCAGGTTGGGTTGACCGCCGAAATGTGCGTCAACTGCATGCTCCGCCCGGATGGACTCCGACTGCGGATCGGCGAAGCCCCCGGTCAACAACTTCCCGAACGCTCCCACACCGAGCACTGCCGTAGCGGCCACGACCAGCAGGGCCACCAGCACAAGCTGTTTGGGCCGGTGCGTGACCACGTGCGCGAGTCTTGCGAACACCAGGACCCCCAGAGAGTTGTCATCGCTCCAGCGAACAGTGTTCGCACACACCGGCCACAGTCAAGACATATCGCCCAGAAAGTTGACAGTGTTCACTGGGCGGCACAGCATGGCCCACGTGACCAGGAGGCCGCTGAATAACGGCGTTCGATCCGCGAGCGGGCCATCCGCGCCCGACTGGCAAGGCGCAGGAGGCCCGGATAGCGGTGTTCTATCCGGGCAGACGACAACGACGCCAGGCGGGACGCGGGGGGACGCGAGCCGGACAGACGTTGTTCAGCGGCCTCCTAAGCCGGCCTCGAGACGCGAACGCCTCCGACTCGCGACCATTGACGAGATCAAGCAGACCGCTCGCGACCAGCTCAACGCCCATGGCGCGGCTGGCGTGTCACTGCGGGCGGTAGCCCGGACGATGGGCCTGACCCCGTCCGCGCTCTATCGGTACTTCGACAGTCGCGACGAGCTCATCGCCGCACTGATAGCCGACGGGTTCCGCTCGCTGGCGGACACGCTCGAGGATGCCTTCGCCCTCGCGCCATCCGATGACCACGCCAAGCGATGGCTCAACGTGACACGTTCCTACCGTCAGTGGTCACACGAACACGTCACCGAGTACATGCTGATTTTCGGGACGCTCGTGCCCGACTACACACCACCCGACACCAAGCCCTGCTCGGATATGGACCGGGCGGTGCAGGTGCTGTTCCGCTGTATGGCCGAGTCGATCGGGGCCGGGCTGCTCGACCCGTCCCACTTCGCCGCCGAGCTCACCCCGACGCTGCATGCCAAGGTCGGAGCCTGGCGCGAGGAGATGGGCAACCCGATCCCACCGGAAGGGCTGGCAGGGTGTCTGATCGTTTGGACACAGTTGCACGGCTTCCTGTCCCTGGAACTCCTGGGCCATCTCCCGCCGGTGATGGGGGACGCGAGCGCACTGTTCGACCAGCAGATGCTCGACGTCCTGCTCCGCTGCGGCTACCGGGGCCCCGTGGACTTCATGACCGACCACGACTGACGTACTGCCGCCGGCTGCGCCGTCGACTGTACCGTCGACGTCACATCGGTTTTCGTGCTCGACGTTCAAGCGCAGCCAACGCCCATGCACCGACCGCTCGAGAGCGCCAACTACTTTGGACGGATCTGCAACAGGTGGTTGAGTTGATGCGCACGTTCAAAATTGAACGCGTGGACACGCCGCTGCATCGCCTTGTAACTCTCGTCCTGGGTCATCTGCTGGCCATGGAGGCGATAGAGATACACCGGTACATCGACATAGCAGACTGGGAAAAGTGCTTCACACGCCAAGAACGGATTTGTGTCGATCGAACGAGGAAGTGCCCCGTAACCACCGACGGCAATTAGGTGACCACGTCGCCATAAAACGGCGCCAACGTGTACCGCAAATTCGCCGGAATCCTCGAACCGTCTAAGAATTGTTCCCGGCTCGATCGGACCATCAACATGCCACGCCCGGAACACCTCCGACTCGGTCGCGGTGCTGCGCTGGACATCGCATCTACCCCATGCGCCAAAGCACTCGGGCCACTTATCCAACGCGCGACACAGTGCGCCAAGTGCCTTAGGATAAAGAAGGTCATCATCGTCAACGCACAGAATTAGATCATTGCTCGCCCGCATCAAAGCCTGGTTTCTTGTCGTTCCTGAGCCCATTGGGCGGGCGTTTCGCTCGAGCTGCACCCTCTCGTCACCGAGCCATTTCTCGTCCGCCGGTTGCGGTACCCACGATATGGCTTCTCCATCCAGCTGAACAAGCCACTCCCAGGCAACATCCTGAAGTGTGAGGGCCTCATACAGAGCCGGTAGCAAGCCCGGTCGCGTGACAGCAGTAATGATGGACACTTTTGACATCAACACGCCTCGTCTCAGACTAGAGCAGTATAAGCGTTGTCAGGAGCAGGCCAACTACGCCGACATAGAGAATGCTGTATGCCAAGATCCGACGACCATTTGCAAGCGCATTAAGCGAGCCACCCGTAATCGCGGCACCCAGAAGAGCGTAGATGCCGATATTTCGTAGGCCAGCCTGGTAGCCCAGGCCAGGAAGCCCCTTGACGTTCGCCGAATACAGACTGATCACAAGACCGGGCACAAGTACCAGAGCCGCGACAAAAGCAGCGGCGTTCTGAAATCGCTGTTGAAGCTCCTGGGTGCTTCGCTGAAACTCGACCTGCGCTCCCGCGGCAGCGCTTGCCAGGAGCGTCCAGCCCTCTCGCAGGCTGCCGTTAAGACTCTCGATGCGCTCTTGCATCTGTTTAACACGTTGATGAACTTCGTGATTAAGAGCATTCATCGGGGGCGCGGGATCCGCCATAGTCGGAGCCGGCAACCAGGCAAGATCAGCGCGCCGATCAAGATCCCTACCTACCTGCCTGAGCTGAACCACCAGTTTATGTATCTCATCAAGGCGAACCCCGAGGTTCTGTAGATCAAATCCATCGAAGAACGCACCTTCGCGTGCGGCGCCGAAGAAGTCACGTTCCCACTCCTCGACACGTTGCGTCAGCTGCCACACCGTCCATTCATGATGTTGCAGGATATCTTGAATCAGACGGCCGGCATAGTCTACGCCGGAATTTCCTTCTATTCCAAACAGTTGACCACGACGGCGGAGACGCTCCGGCAACGGCGTTATGAGGCTCTTGTCCGGCGTTCGATACCAGTCCTGCGCCGTGAATAGAGCATGCCAGGCGACCAGGAGACCCTGGTCGCTGTATAAAATACGTGCACCGCGAACACACCATGGAGTCTGGTCTCTATCGGTGATCGGCGAAACAGAGGTCAGGAGCCAGGCATCCGCGACAGCCCAGCCGCTTTCTTCAAGAGTGGCAGCCAGTCGGGGTTCCTTAGAACTGATCGGCCCAATAGGACGTTCCAGCAACGCCTTTGCGAGTTCCTCACTCTCCGCACCTGTGCCCCAGCCCCACATCACAAGGCAACGCAGCATCGCTAACCGGGAATTAGACATGGAATCCAGCGGTGCGGTGACGCCATCCTCGTCTTGCGGCTGAAGATCGACTTCAAGTAGCACTACACCGAGATCGGATAAACGTGAACTGACGAGCGCGGCCCCATTTCCGATACTCTTGACAAGCCCCAGATATGGATGTTCGAGGGAAGCGGAATCACCGAACAATGCGGCTTCCATCTCGGACCGCTTGCCACGTGCCCAACGCGCAATTACGCCGACCGATCCGTCAATAACCCGGATGTCAAAATCCACATTCCGCTTCTCCTCCTCGGATAACACCGGAAGGCTAGAGGGTTGGGATGATTCCCCCATCAGAACTCCCCATCCCGAGCGAAATTCGCTCAACAATTACCATGCCGATTCCCAGCTGCTCTTCCCAGCATCGCATCGTTTCACGTTCCGCCAATCGGTCGGCATCATCCAAGAAAATTGAAAATTCCGAATTGAATTTATCTCGCAATGCGCCGACAGCAGGTTCACGAACCAGTACCGTTCCCTGATCCCCTGCCGGTGGGCCATCTACTATGAGCATGTCGATTCCCATAGGACAAACCGAACGAATAACGTCTATATCATACCAGACCTCCGGAAGATCCCAGCCGACTGGTTTGCCTGTGTCAACAGGCGCGTAACGGTTAAGATCAACTGTTTCCACCTGCGCTATCCGTTCCAACCCTTCCCGACTGATAAGACGTCGGATGTAATTTGCATATTCATGATTGTGTTCGATGCTGACCAATCTGCCTCCAGTGCCCTCGACCGCCCGAGCAAGAAAAATCGTGGAGGCTCCAGAGCCCAACTCGACGACCGTGCGTCGACGCTTCAACTCGAGTTCATTGATGATACTGACAATCGCCGCAGGACGCATCGACCAGGCAGTCCACGGGACAAAGCCCTTGACCAATGGTTGAAGAGCAGCGAGCGCAACCACATCACTCAGGGTCCACTTTGCGGAGGCACTTTTTATCGTGGTCAATCCCTCACCATAATCAGAATAGAGGTATCTGCGAGACAGCGAATCCGTTGCGTCAAGTCATATTTTAGAAGCGTAGCTACGGCACGGTCGGTGTGTCAACTACTAGGCCATCCTGAGCTGCAAATAGAATCCAATCCGGCCGCCACGAACCCTGTCCGCGACCTCGATGATGTCCTCCACCTGGTCACGGGCTAAATACGTGGGAAGCCAATGGTACAGCCGCCGGGACCTCGGCGAACCAATCATCTTAGCGCCGATTCTGCTGCGACGACTGAAATCAGGCGAATGTCTTTCGCTCAGGTCGCGACCTGCATGGAGAGCCACCGAAGACCTTGGCTGAGCCAGCTGATGGACCTGATGCAAATCAATCCCGACAGGTGCGGTTCCACTGCTCTCGCCGCGCTGGCGCCCCGCCCGAAGCTGCACTCTTCGTAAGGCAGTGAGTATGGGCCGCGTCGGACGGCCGGTCCGCACGCCCATGTCGAGTGTTGGATGTTCTGCGGACAGGCGCGGAAGGAGGCGTCATCCTGATGATGTGTCGATACATCGGTGGCGGTCGCGTGGAGGATCGCAGTCGCAGGCGCCGGTCTGGTACCCCAGTCGGTCCGCGATCGTGCTCCTCGCGGTCGTCGCACTCCCAGCGGCGGCGGCGCTCGCCCTGACCGGCTGCGGTCCCAGCGGCGGCGTCAGCTCAGGACGCGCCGGCGGCAGCACACCGAAGCCGGGTTCCGTCACGAGCGCGGACGCAACGGGCACCCTGCCGAATCTGGTCGGCAAAGGTCTCCAGTTCGCCCAGGACACCGCGCAGGCAGCCGGCTTCACAACGTTGACATCTCATGACGCACTCGGCCGGGGCCGGCACCAGATTCTCGACCGCGACTGGCAGGTCTGCGACCAGTCCCCCGCCGCCGGGACGCATCCGGTCAGCACCAAGGTGGACTTCGGTGTGGTCAAACTCGAGGAGTCTTGCCCAGCGCCGGGAGCCGTGGACACCGCTGTCCCGAATATCGGCACGACCATGCCGAACCTCGCCGGCCGGTCGCTGAACGCCGTCCGGCCGGCGTTCGGAACCAACGCGAGTGTCACGGTGCATGACGCCACCGGCGCGAACCGGGTGGTGGTGGTCGCAAGCAACTGGAAGATCTGCTCGACGTCCCCAGCCGCCGGTAAGCCCTACTCCCTCGGGACCCCGGTCACCTTCAATGTCGTCAAGTTCGAGGAAAGCTGCCCGTGACATGTCCCTGCGGCCGCAGGCGACGCACCCGGGTCCAATAAGATCAAATATGCCCGCCGGCACCGGTCATCAGATGAGACGGCAGGTGAAAGGTGGCATCCTGGCCGTATGGATGCCGTCGCAGAGTCTTCCCGGGATCCCCTGCGGCTCAACGGCGCCGCACTGCCGATCGTCGGTCGGGCGCGGGTGTACGTCTGCGGGATCACTCCCTACGACGTCACGCACCTCGGTCACGCGTCCACCTACCTGTGGACGGATCTCGCCGTCCGGGTCTGGCGGAGTGTGGGCGTCCGGGTGGAAGTCGCACGCAACATCACCGATGTGGATGACGCGATGTTCGCCGAGGCCCGCCGGGTCGGCATGCCCTACGATCAGGTCGCCGCGATCGGGCGCTTTGCCTTCGACCGGAGCATGGCCGCGCTCGGCGTCCGCCCGCCCGACCACGAGCCGACCGCCCGCGCGTCCGTCATCCATGTGATCGAACTTGGGCAGGCCCTGCTTGCCGCCGGGCACGCCTATCTGCGCAACGGCACCGTCTACGCGCGTACCAGGGATGCGGCGGCACGGGTGGGCCTCGGCCTGGACGAGGCGGTCACGCTCGCCGCCGAGTTCAACGACGACCCGGCCGACCCGCAACGCGATGATCCTCTCGACGTGGCGGTCTGGCGTGCCGGCGACAGCGACAGCCACAGCCACAGCAGGGGCGCCGGCATTGATGGCTCGCGAGACATCGGCCAGAGCGGGGTGAGCTGGCCGAGCCCGTGGGGTCCGGGGCGGCCCGGCTGGCACGCGGAGTGCGCGGCGATGGTGCTCAACACGTTCGGCTCCGGCATCGACCTGCACGCCGGCGGTGAGGACCTGCGTTTCCCCCACCACGCGGTGGAGAGTCTGCTCGCCGAGCGCGCGACCGGGGTGGCACCGTTCGCCCGCGCCTGGTTACAGGTCGGCTCCGTCCGAGTCGACGGCATCAGGATGTCGAAGTCCCTGGGCAACCTGACGCTCGTCGACGACCTGCTCGACCGGCACACGCCGGCGGCCGTCCGCCTGCTGTGCCTCGCCCGACGCTGGCAGGACGCCTGGGACTACCACGAGTCAGCCCTGACCGGAGTCGAGGACACCCTCGACCAGCTGTATGTCGCGGCCGGGCGCGCCCGCTCCGCGCCGGACCCGGCGGCTGCGGTCGACGCGGTCGACGCGGCGCTGCGCGACGATCTGGACGTGCCCCGGGCACTGGCGATCGCGCTCGACTCCGGTGGCGCGGGCGCCCGCCGCCTCATCGACGTCCTCGGCCTCGCCTGACCATCCACTGCAGGTGTCACGGACGACCACCGCGTCCGGAGCAGGATGTGACGACAATCCGTACCGAAACCCATGTTCTGCGACACTATGCTGCGCAGTCTCACGTGACGCACGCGATTGAGGACGGCAAGTGGCAGACACACTGGGCAGCGGTGACACACTCGCGATACTGATCGGCTGCGGCGCCATGGGCGTGGTGTGACGCGGATGACGACGAGCAGCACGCCGCCAGGGGCGGCCCGGCCTGACCCGAACCGACCCGTGCCGACGCCGACGCCGACGCCGACGCCGACGCCGACGCCGACGCCAGCACCAGCACCAGCACCGTCCGGCGGGTCGGAGCCGGCGTGGGATGCGGTGTTCACGCCGCTGACCCCGCAGGACCCCCGCGAGATCAGCGGATATCTGCTCCGGGCCCGGATCGGCGAGGGCGGCATGGGCGCGGTGTACCTCTCCTACACCCCCGGCGGCCGCCCAGTCGCCCTGAAGATCGCCCGTCCGGAGTTCGCCGCCGACCCCGAGTTCCGCCGCCGCTTCGCCACGGAAGTCGCGATCGCCCAGCGAGTCCAGGGCCTGTACACCGCGCCGGTCATCGACTGCGACCCCCACGCCCCACGCCCCTGGCTGGCCACCGCCTACGTCGCCGCCCCCTCCCTGGCCGCGGCCGTCGCCCGCCAGGGCGCACTGCCGCCGGAAACCGTCCTGGTCCTGCTCGCCGGGGTCGCGGAGGCGTTGCAGTCCATCCACGCCGCCGGGGTGATCCACCGTGACCTCAAGCCGGGGAACGTCATCCTCGCCGCCGACGGCCCCCGGGTGATCGACTTCGGCATCTCCCGAGCGGTCGAGGCATCCTCGGCTGCGATCACCCAGACCGGTGTGCGGATCGGCACGCCCGCGTTCATGGCCCCCGAACAGGTTCGGGGCAGGTCCCTCGACGCGGCCGGGGACGTCTTCTCCCTCGGCTCCACCGCCTACTACGCGGTCACCAGCGAGTATCCCTTCGGCGCGGACGCCGCGGTATTCCACCGCATCGAGCACCAACAGCCCGACTGGGACCGCTGCCCCGAGCAGGTACGCGGGGTGCTGAAACAGTGCGTGGACAAGGACCCGGC
>NZ_CAUVXL010000037.1:0-19640 GCF_963555915.1 Protofrankia sp. Cas4 | reverse complement strand
CCCCGGCGACGTTGATCGAGCTGTGCCGGGCGGCGTCCACCGACGAGCGGTTGCGCATCGGTGAGGGTTGGCTGCCCTCAACGGTGACGGCGGAGATCACCCGCTACAGCGTCGCCCCGCCAAAGCCACCTCAGCCCCGGCCTCAGCCCCAGCCCCAGCCCCAGCCACGGACCGAACCCCGGCAGCCGCAACCGCCGGCACCCTCACCATGGGTCCCGCCACGGCAGCCCGCCCCGCCCAACCCTGCACACCACAAGCCGTCACCCTGGCTCATCGGCGGACTCGGCACGGCGGCCCTCGTGGTCGTCATCGTGGCTGTCGCAGCCCTGAGCAACAGGTCTTCGGATGGGAAGACGAACAGCGGCACCACGACGAACACATCCACCGGCACCGGCACATCTGCCACCGGATCCGCATCCACCGGACCCGCGACCGCGACCGGTGCACCCGCCACGACAGCCGGATCGGGCAACCCGACGTCGAAACCAACAGCGGCACCGGGAAACGTCGACCGTTTTCTGACGGATCTAACCGTCATCGAGAGCGACGGCAAGGTGGAGAGCGGATCGGGATCCATCAGCGGTACCAAACTACCCCACAGCGTCATACTCCAGGCAAATCATTACGATGACCCCAAAAATGTCGCGAGAGCGGAATACGACCTCGGGCGAGACTACCGCCGGCTCCAGGCTACGGTCGGTCTCGCCGACGACGCTCGTAGCAACGCCGTCTACCAGATCGAGATCTACGGTGACGACCGCCGCCTGGCATCACACACCGTCCGGCTCGGGAACTCCGTCCCGATCGACCTCGACGTCACCGGCATCCTCCGGCTGCGTCTCACGACCACGCGGGTCGATGGGGACGTTGTAGACAACGATTACTCTCACTACGCATCCGCGTCCGTGTTCGGCGACGCCCGCATCACCGGTGTTCAGGGCGAGGTTCCGACCGCCGTCGCATCCTCGCCGTCGTAACGTCATCCACGGCTTGATCCGCGATCTTTCGAGGTTTGTACGGCAAAAACGGCCTTGTTGATGTTACAAACCTCGAAAGATCGCTAGTGGCTGGCCGACGGGGGTCGAATCCGGGCCGGCGGGGAGGTCAGCCGGCGTTGGTATCCGGGCCGACGGGGAGGTCAGTCGGCGGCGGTATCCGGGTCGGCGTCGGCCTGCACGGGCGGGCAGGTGCAGAACAGGTGGCGGTCACCATAGGCACCGTCGATGCGGCGGACCGGCGGCCAGTACTTCGACGTGCGTAGCGACACGACCGGATAGGCCGCGACGGTGCGCGGGTACGGATGCGCCCACTCGTCGGCGACCAGCATCGACGCCGTGTGCGGGGCATTGCGCAGGGGGTTGTCATAGACGGGCCAGGTGCCCTTGCCGACCTCGTCGGCCTCCCGCCGGATCGAGATCATCGCATCGCAGAACCGGTCGATCTCGGCCAGGTCCTCGCTCTCGGTCGGCTCGACCATCAGCGTCCCGGGAACCGGGAACGACATCGTCGGCGCGTGGAAACCGTAGTCAACGAGTCGCTTGGCCACGTCTTCCACGGTCACCCCGGTCCGCTTCGTCAACGGGCGCAGGTCCAGGATGCACTCGTGCGCCACCAGACCATCACGCCCGGTGTAGAGGATGGGGAAGTAGGACACCAGCCGGTGGGCGATGTGATTGGCGTTGAGAACCGCCACCGACGTGGCCTGGCGCAGGCCGTCCGCGCCCATCAGGCGGATGTACGCCCAGGGAATCATCAGGATGCCCGCCGACCCCCACGGCGCCCCGCTGATCGCTCCGATGCCCGTGTGCGGCCCCGCCTCCGCCAGCAGCGGATGATTGGGCAGGTAGGGCGCGAGCCGCTCGACCACCGCGACCGGACCGACCCCCGGGCCACCACCGCCGTGCGGGATGCAGAACGTCTTGTGCAGGTTCAGGTGGCTCACGTCCGCGCCGAACATCCCAGGCTTGGCCAGCCCCACCAGGGCGTTCAGGTTCGCGCCGTCGACATAGACCAGGCCGCCGCAGGAGTGCACCAGATCGCACGCCCGCGCGATGCCCTCCTCGTAGACACCGTGCGTGGACGGGTAGGTCACCATGAGCGCGGCGAGCCGGTCGGAGTGTGCAGCGGCCTTGGCGGCCAGATCGGCCAGATCGACGTTGCCATCGGCGTCGCAGGCCACCACGACGACCCGCATCCCAGCCATGGCGGCGCTGGCCGCGTTCGTCCCGTGCGCCGACGACGGGATCAGGCAGACGTCACGGGCGGGCGCATCCGGCGGATTGTGGTCACGATGGTAGGCGCGGATCGCCAGCAGTCCGGCGAGCTCGCCCTGGCTGCCAGCGTTCGGCTGGAGCGACACGGCCGCGTACCCGGTGATGGCGGTGAGCCACTCGGTGAGATCACCAATCAGCTCCAGATAGCCGGCGGCCTGGTCCAGTGGGGCGAACGGGTGGATGTCGGCGAAGTCCGGCCAGGTCACCGCCGCCATCTCGGTCGTCGCGTTGAGCTTCATCGTGCAGGATCCAAGCGGGATCATGCCACGGTCGAGCGCCAGGTCCTTGTCCGCGAGACGGCGTAGATAGCGCAGCATGGCCGTCTCGGACCGGTACTGATGGAACACCGGGTGACTGAGATAGCCGGTGGTACGCGACAGCTCCGCCGGAATCGCCATGTCGACATCGGTGCCGCCATCCGGGCCGGCGCCGCCGCCGGGCTCCAGTGCGGCTGCCAATCCAGCTGGCAGCCCAGGTGGCAGTCCAGCTGGCAGCCCGGATACCAGCGCTGGGCCCGCTGCGGCGCTGACATCCGGACCGGGCATCGTGGGATGCGCGGGCAGCGGCAACGCCGGGACGCCGAACGCCGCCCACACGGCGTGCAGGTCCGCATCCAGCGTCGTCTCGTTGCAGGAGACACCGACGTGGTCGGCATCGACCAACCGCAGGTTCAGCCCACCGGCGAGCGCCGCGGCGAGGACCTGCGCTGCCCGGGACGGCACGAACGCGAGCACGGTGTCGAAGAAGTAGTCGTGGACGACCTGGACGCCACCGGCACGAAGTCCGGTGGCAAGGCGGACCGCGTGGTCGTGCACCCGCTCGGCGATCGCGGTCAGGCCGTCGGGACCGTGATAGACGGCGTACATCGACGCCAGTACCGCCGGCAGCACCTGTGCCGTACAGATGTTGCTGGTCGCCTTCTCCCGGCGGATGTGCTGCTCACGGGTCTGGATGGCGAGCCGATAGGCACGATGGCCGTCGGCGTCCACCGACACACCGACAAGCCGGCCCGGAAGCGACCGCTCCAGACCGTCACGGACGGCGATGAAACCGGCATGCGGGCCGCCGAAGCTCAGGCCCAGGCCGAACCGCTGCGTGCTGCCGACCGCGATGTCCGCACCGAGCTCGCCCGGTGGGGTGAGCAGGGTCAGCGCCAGCGGATCGACCGCGACCGCGACGACGATCCCGCGGTCCCGCGCCTGCTCGACCACGGTGCGCGGATCGCGCAGGGCACCCTCGGCGCCCGGGTAGGCGAGCAGGACGCCGAACGCCGACTCGGCGAGGTGCTCGGGCAAGACGGTTGACAGATCCGCGACCACCACGTCGATGCCGAGCGCCTCGGCGCGGGTGCGGACCACCGCGATCGTCTGCGGCAACGTGTCCTCATCCACGATGAACCTCGGACCCAGCCCCTTGGTTGCCCGGCGGGCGAGCTGCATGGCCTCGGCCGCCGCGGTCGACTCGTCCAGCAGCGAAGCCCCCGCCACATCCAGGCCCGTCAGATCTGTGATCATCGTCTGGAAGTTCAGCAGCGCCTCCAGCCGTCCCTGGGAGATCTCCGGCTGATACGGCGTGTATGCGGTGTACCAGGCCGGGTTCTCCAGAACGTTGCGCTGGATCACCCCGGGCATCACCGACGGGTGGTATCCGAGACCGATCATCGACGGCACCCGGCGGTTGCGGCTGCCGAGGCGACGCAGCTCCGCGAGTACCTCCGGCTCGCTCACCGCGGGAGGCAGGTCAAGCCCGCTGTCGCGGATCACCGCCGGCACAGTGGCCGCGGTAAGGGCCTCCAGGCTGGCGTAGCCGAGCTCTGCCAGCATCGTCTGACGCTGATCGACGTCCGGACCGATATGGCGGTCCACGAAGGTGACCATCTCACCGGTCACCGCCCCGGCCGGGTACGCGGCGGGTTGCACCGCCCGTGCAGGGCCCGGCCCGGATGCTGGCGTCCCGGATGCGGCCGGCCCGAACGGTGCTGACCCGGATACTGCCGACCCGGATACTGCCGACTCGGATACTGCTGGCCCCGACGCCGGTGGGACGGGCGACAGCGAGACGGTTGATCGTGATGTCGAGGAACCGCCTGCGGATGAGGGAGGGTTCGTAGGCACGGTCGAAGCGCTCCAGAGGTCGGGCAACTCGGCGGACCTCGCCGGTCGCGGCTGACCTCCCCCTCTGTACATATGCCTGAGAGTTTCACCCGCCGCAGCCGGCCGATGGACCGGTGCGCCTGGCTTTCACCGTCGGCGGGACGCCTGCGGCGTCCGCTTTCCAGAGCTGCCTGACCCGGCGGTTGCTTCGGCCTGAGAGTTTATGGGGAGATCTTGCTCCTTCGGCGCCACGGGCTGGTATGCCGTGGACTCTCCCGCACAGGTGTGAGCGGCATCAATGTGCAGTTGTGTAACTACGCGGTAGTCGTTCAGGAGTCATGCGGTTGGGCAGCCAAGCCGATCCTAGGGTTTCCCGTGACCCGTCGCCACAGGCAGTCGGAACAATTCATACAAAATAGCTTGGATGTGCTACATCGGAATAAACCGTGATACTCGCCACATGCTCACCTGATTGCCTGATTGCCTGTTCAGAGGACAGCACGGATGTCGGTCTTCGCGAAGTCGTCGCCGATGTAGAGCAGCGGCTCATCGACAACACGGGCAATCGCATAGGTCAAACAATCGCCGAAGTTCAACCCGGCGGGATGACGCCGGCGGCCATAGCGGGTGAACGCTTCGACCGCGACCTTCCAGTGTTCCGCGTCGAACGAGATTTCTGTCATGCCCGCCTCGTCAACCAGTCGCGCGAGCAGCGTCCGACCGAGCACCCCGAGACGAGACGTCAGGACCAGACCGGTCTCGGCGAGAGTCGGAGTGCCGACGCCGATGAAGTCACCCCTGCCGAACGCCCCGGCCAGGGCATCCAGCAGGACCTCATAGTCAGGCTCTCGCAGCAGGACAGCTACCAGAGCCGAACTGTCGACGATCACAGACCATCCGGTCCGTAGCCGAGGATCTCCTCGCGTTCATCCCGGGTGAGCGGCACCCCACGTTGATCTGTCGGTATCTGCGGCCACGCCTCCTCCAGCAAAAAGTGACGTAGGTGCCGCTCGCGGCGGCTCTCCGCTCGCAGCAGCGCCATGCGGTCCCGGCGTTCGACCAACGCCACCCGGACCGCCTGGGTCTTCGTCTCGTTCGCAAGAGCCGCGATCTCCGTCGCGAGTCGCTCGGTCTCAGCATCCTTGATGTTCAATGCCATGGTGTAAAGGTACCACGATGGTGGAAAGCAACCCAGTCACAAACGGCAGCGGCTTGCCCGCACCCGCGTGGCCGCGTGCACCACGGTGGACGCCGGCGCGGCGCCTTGGAGTCCAAGTCGCAACAAACCGGCGGACATCCGGTTGACGGTTTCTTAATGATCATGAAAACGCGCGGATGCCGGTTAGTCTGCCCTGGAGATGGTTGCGGATCGGTCCGGCGTCGGCCGGCTCCTGCGCGGGCGGCTGCGCCTCGGGGTCGTTGTGCTGCGCGGGATGACGCCGACGCCACGGCGGCTACTGCGGGTCATCCGGTCGGCCGTGGCGAGCGGGCTCGCGCTCGGCCTGGCGTTCGCGTTCCTGCCCGGCATCGAGGTGGACAGCCTCGCCGGGCTGATGCGGCTGGTCGTCATCCTCGCGGTGGTCGGCGCGGTACTGCGGCCCATCCTCGTGGCGCTGGCGGTCGCCCTGGGTGGGATCGCGGTGCTGTTGATCGGCCTGTTCGCACAGACCTTCGTGATCTACGTGGCACAGCGTATCGAACCGGATGTCAGCTTCCGCGGCTTCGGCGCGGCCATCGGCGTCGCCTGGACCACCGCGGTGATCGCGGCGATGGTCGGCTGGCTGGCCGATGCGGGCAGCGACGAGACGTTCATCGGTGAGGTCATGCGCCAGGTTGCCCGGTACGGCACCGGCGACGGCACCTCCTTCGACGGCCCCGGGGTCGTCATCGTGCAGATCGACGGGCTGTCCGCGCCGCTGCTGCGGTGGGCGGTGACCGCCGGAAACCTACCGACGCTGAGCCGATGGGTCCGCTCGGGCTCGCACCGGTTCATCGAATGGCACACGGGGATGCCCTCGACGACCCCTACCAGCCAGGCCGGCATCCTGCACGGCGCGTCAGCGCACGTCCCCGCCTTCCGTTGGTACGAAAAAGACGCCGGGCGGCTGATTGTGACCAACCGGCCACGGGACGCCGCCGAAATCGAACGAAGGTTCAGCAACGGACGCGGCCTGCTCGCCGACGGCGGAGTCAGTATCAGCAACGCGTTCTCCGGGGACGCCCCCCACAGCCTGCTCACCGTCAGTCAGGCTGGGCTGCCGGGGCGGCGGGCTCGGGGGTACGCGTCGTTCGCGGCCAGCCCGCAGGGTCTGGCTCGGTCGCTGGTCCTCACCATCGGCGAGATGATCAAGGAAGTGCACCAGGCCCGCAAGCAGCGCCGGGACAACATCTTCCCCCGGGTCCGGCGCGGCGGTTCGTACATCGCGCTGCGCGGGCTGACCAACGTCCTGTTGCGTGACCTCAACGTCACCTTCATCGCCGAGCAGATGGCCCGTGGAGTGCCCGTGGTGTTCTGCGACTTCGTCGACTACGACGAGGTGGCCCACCATGCCGGGCCGAACCGGCGGGAGTCCCTGCAGACCCTGGAGGGCATCGACCGGGTGCTGGCGATGCTGGAGCGGGTTGCGGCGAACGTCAAGCGCCCGTACACGTTCGTCGTCCTTTCCGATCATGGACAGAGTCAGGGCGCGACCTTCCGCCAACGCTACGGACGGTCCTTCGCCGACACCGTCCGCGGCCTGCTGACCCCCGGTGCCGCCGCGACCGCCGCGACCGGCACGGCCGAGGGCTGGGGACCGGTCAACACACTGCTCACCGAGGTCACCGGCGGTGACACCGGCGACGGACCAAGCCGACGTATGCTGCGCCGCCGCACCGACGACGGCCAGGTCACGTTGGGCCCGTCCAGACTTGAGGTCACGCTCGACCCACAGCGACCGGATCTCGTCGTTGTCGCGTCCGGGAACCTGGCCATGGTCTACCTGCCGCAGGTGGCCGGACGCGCCGATCTCGAACACCTGGAGTTCCTGCATCCGGCGCTGGTCCGGGGCCTGATCAACCATCCCGGCGTCGGGTTCGTCGTCGTGCGCTGCCATGGGCACGGCCCGGTCGCCTTCGGTGCCCGAGGTCGGATGTTTCTGGACACCGGCGTGGTCGAGGGCGAGAACCCGCTGCTCGGGTACGGCTCGCGAGCGGCTACGGACCTGCTTCGCCACCAGCGGATGGACCATGTCGGCGACATCGTCGTGGTGAGTCGGGTGGACCCGGGAACCCGCGAGGTCGCCGCCTTCGAGGAGCTCGTCGGCTGCCACGGTGGGCTCGGTGGGGACCAGACCCGCGCGGTGCTCGTCTACCCGGCGGGCTGGCCCGCCCCGGCCGGTCCGCTCGAGGGACCGGACGCGATCCACCACCAGCTCGTCGGCTGGCTCGAACATCTCGGGCTGCGTCGGGACCCGCTACCGGCGGCCCGCGCCGCCGAGAACAATCAGCCGTTGCCGGCGGAAGCGGTCGGGATGGCGTTGCCCGGCGCGGTCGCCGACTCTCCGTGCGCGAGCACCCGGACCTCGGCGGGCAGGCGGGCGGCATCGGCCAGGCGGGCGAACTCACGTCCGGGTTCGTGAAAGCGATCGGGCCGCACGCGGTCGAGGCCCATCGGCCAGAGCGTCCCGTAGTGGATGGGCACGGCGATCGCCGGCGCCGACGGGCCCGGTGCCGTCCGGGGTGATCCCGTCCCGGCGGCGGGCATCGTCCCGGCGGCGGGCATCGTCCCGGCGGCGGGCATCGTCCCGGCGGCGGGCATCGTCCCGGCGGCGGGCATCGTCCGCCGCACCGCCTCGACCGCGCCGGCCGGGTCGATGTGCCCGGGGCCGAGGTTAGGGCCCCAGCCGCCGACCGGGACAAGAGCGATATCGATCCCGAGCGGGGCGAGATCGGCCATGGCGTCGTGTAGCGCGGTGTCCCCGGCGAACCAGGCCGTGGCTGTCCCTGTGATCACAAAACCGAGCGCCGGGCCACGGTGGCGCGACCACGGGCCACGGGAGCCGTCGTGACGCGCGGGCACGGCCAGCACGTCCAGGCCGCCACCGCCGTCTGACGCCGGTACCCGCGTGCGGTCCCCCGGCACCATCTCCACACAGCGCTGCGCGAGCGTCGGATGCCGGCGGCGCAGCAGGGCCGCCGCGCCGCGCGGAACCAGAATCGGCACGGTGGGCGGCAGCAGCCGAAGCGACGGGATGTCGAAATGATCGGCGTGCAGGTGGGAGACGAGCGCCGCGTCCACCTGTACGGCCGCCGCCGCGGGGCGTGCGCCGGCACGCCGGCGCAGGTGCGCGACCCGCATCCCGAGGACGGGATCGGTGAGCAGCCGGGTGCCGGCGTCGGCGATCAGGACTGTGCTGTGCCCCCACCACGTGACGTCCACCCCGCCAGTGTGCCCGCCGCCGGGAACTGTGGGCCGGCGATTCACAACCATGAAGTATAAGGTTCCCGACCGAGCAGGGCTTGATCTGCACTTTCACCAGCGAGCCGCGGACACCGCGGACCGCGTTCCTACCCGCGCGCCGACCACTTCGTGGCCGGGCGGGGCTGGGTCACGCCGTCCACGATCAGCTCGTCGACCCGCTCGTCGAAGAAGCAGACCAGAGCCTCGATCTTCGGACATTCCGGAATCGGAGCCGGGTAGCTCCACGCGATGTCGACGACCGTGCCATCCACGGTCATCGACCAGTAGCGGGCAAGCCCCTTGTACGGGCAACGCGACGTCGTCGCACTCGGCGTCAGCAGGTCCATCCGGACGTCGGCCCGGGGCAGGTAGTAACGGGTAGGCAGGCCGGTCTCGAACAACAGCGAGGGACGATGACTGTCCGCGATGACATCGCCACCCATGACAACCTGGATATGCCGTGACGACCTCATCACGTCCACCCGCGCGTACGGATCTCTCGGATGGACGAACACCTCGTCGTCCTCCTCGAACCAGGCATCCATTTTGTTCCAGTAGAATGCCAGATGACCGGATATATCAGGGCAGGACGCGAGGGGTTCGGGGTAGGCCCACACCGCGTTCTCCACCATCTGGCGCCGGGCCACGGTCTGATCCCCCGCGTCACCGACGGCAACGGACCAGTAGGACGCCTCCCCCTTGAACGGGCAGTGGCTGCGGTGGTCGGTCGGGACCAGCAGATCGAGCCGGACGTCGGCCCGCGGGAAGTAGTAGACGGGCCGATGCCCGGTCTCGAACAGGTACAGCACACGCCTCGAGTCGGCGATCACCACGCTGGCGAGGCTCACCCGGACGCGCCGTGGGCATGGTTCAACCCACACCCGGTACCCTTCGAGCCGCGGTACCGGACCACCTGTCGGTGACTCCTGGGATGTGTCCGTCGGTGGGATGTCCGTCGTGATGCTCTCCGCCCTCGGACCGCCGGTCCCTTGCATGACGCCCTCCCTGTTCACCTACCCGATGTCGTCCGTCCCGAGTCGCCGTCCGTCCCGAGTCGCCGTCCGTCCCGCGCATCCTCGTCCTGAATGCCCGCTGACGCGATCCGGTGGTTCTCGCGATCTACGCCCCTAATGCCGGGCGCTCTTGTTGTGCATGAAACCGAGGACACACAACGTAACCGTCCTTGTCCGGCACCGGGCACGACCAGTGCGATAACGGCCCGCGCCGAACGCATGGTCATCTAGATCCGGGATGATAGGCCCGTGTGCGACTATGGATCAGGCATAGGGCAGCTTGCCGGCGGGTCACCATGAGCCCCGGCGCCAGAGCTCGCAGGGCCGTCCAGGTGGCGGACAGACCCGTCTCCGGCCACCCGCGGTCCGGTGGCGCCGACGTCTGCCGGCCGATCCCCGAGGCGCCGATGACCGACGCGCCCTACCCAACCGAAACATCACAAATTGGTAACTGTCGGTAGCGGTTCGCGCATGACAGCCGTGGCATCCGACAGCATGGATACGTGATGTCGGTTCGGGTGCCGATGTGGCTGCGGCGGGGAGCCTCGGTGGTGGTGCTCCTACTCGTGATCGAGTACGCGCTGCTTCCACAGCTCGCGGGTGCGCGCAAGGCCCTGGAGACGCTGTCGGACGTTGAGCCGACGTATCTCGCTGTCGGTCTGTGTCTGGAAGCGGCGTCGTTGCTTGCCTACGCAATGTTGACCCGTAGTGTGCTTGCCCGCGAAGGCCGGCCGTCGTTGTGGACGCTGGCGCGGATCGACGTGACATCGCTCGGCGTCAGCCACATGCTGCCCGGTGGCGCCGCCACCGCGAGCGCCCTTCGCTACCGTCTGCTGCGCAGCGCCGGGGTCGGTGCATCCGAGGCGGTGTCCGCCGCGGCGATCCAGGGCGCCGGCTCAGCGGTCGTCCTGAACGTGATGCTGTGGATCGGTCTCCTGATCTCCATCCCCACCCGGGGCGGCAACCCGATCTACGGCACCGCAGCCGCGGTCGGGACGCTGCTGATCGCGGCCGTGTTCGTCGGGGTGGCACTGCTCACCCGCGGGAGCGAGCGGTCCATCCGCATCGTCCGCGCCGCCGCCGGCCGCCTGCCGGGGGTGTCACCGGGCAGCGCCGAAGAGCTCATCCGCACCCTTGCCGATCGCCTTCGCGTCCTCGGCAAGGACAAACCCCTGCTCATCAAGGCGACGGTGTGGGCAGCCGCGAACTGGCTGCTTGACGCCGCATCCCTATGGGTGTTTTTGTATGCATACGGACATGCAACGGCGCTGGACGGCCTTCTGATCGCCTACGGACTCGCGAACGTGCTCGCAGCCATTCCCATCACACCCGGTGGGCTCGGGATCATCGAAGGCGTACTCGTACCGACACTCGTGGGTTTCAGCACGACCCGGGCCATCGCGCTGCTCGGGGTGGTGACCTGGCGACTGGCGAACTTCTGGCTTCCCATCCCGGCGTCGGCTCTGACCTACCTGTCGCTGCGGACCGGCCCCCTGCTGCACCGACGGCTACCGGCCCAACGCCCATGGACGACCCCAAACACGATCAACGATGAAACGATCAATAAGGAGACGACCGCCTGATGCAGGCCGCGGTCACCCCCAGCCCCAAAATACGACTGACGGGAATAGAATTGTCACTCATAGTGAGTGATGGTGGCGCCACGGGTCGCCGCAAGGACCAAGCACTGAAGGAGACCGACCATGGCACTGACCTGGCCCATGCAGAAAAACGGTAAAACCGGCGAAGCGGTACGTACCGTACAGTTCCTGCTCCGTGTGCACGGGTACACGGTGGCCGTCGACGGGAACTTCGGACCACAAACCGAAGCAGCGGTGCGCGGCTTCCAGTCATCACAGGGGCTTACGACCGACGGCGCAGTGGGCGACCAGACCTGGCCGACGCTCATCGCGGTCGTCCGCCAGGGCGACCGGAGCGAGAAGGGCGACGCGGTGCGCGCCGTCCAGGACCAGGCGAACTTCCGTGCCGGGGATCCTGCCCATCCCTTTCCGGTGGACGGAGTCTTCGGCACGCTGACCGACGCGTGGGTGCGAGGGTTCCAGCAGGGCGTCGGAATCAGCGCCGACGGGGTCGTCGGACCGGTCACCTGGAACCATCTCGTCAACGAAGCGCTCAACACCTGACCCGCACAACGGATCGCACGGGCAGGGCAATACCGAAGGCCGGCATCGCAGACTCCAGTCGCCGACGCCGGCCTTCGGCGTTGCCGGCCGCCAGCAGCACGAGCTTTCGCCAGCGCGCGCCTGCCATTGCCAATCAGTGTATCGCGATATATCGTGAGCGCACGCGATACACCGATTGGGAGAATCACATGGAAACGCAAGGACTACCAGGGCCATGGCCCTGGGGGCACGGCAGGTCCAACAGGCATGGCGGGCATGGTGGGCACGGCTGGCATGGCGGGCACCGGTTCGACCAGACCGCAATGGCCACCGCCGAAGGTCGCGGCGGGTGGCGGCACGGCGGTCCGGGGGGACCGGGCGGATCCGGCCACATCCCTCCGGTCCCTCCGGGCTTCGGCTTCGGCTTCGGCCCGGGCTTCGGTTCAGGCGGCCCAGGCTTCTTCGGCGGCCGTGGCCGTGGCCGCGGTGCGAAGGTTCGCCGTGGAGATGTCCGCGCGGCGATCCTCGCCCTGCTCGCCGAAGCGCCGATGCACGGCTATCAGATGATCAACGAGCTGGCCGAACGCAGCCAGGGCACGTGGCGGCCAAGCCCGGGTTCCGTCTACCCGGTCCTCGCGTTGCTCACCGACGAGGGCCTCGTACGCGCCGAGGAAAGTGACGGCAAGCGGGTCTTCCACCTGACCGACACCGGCCGGGCCCACACCGACGCCCGAGCGGGCGAGCCCAAGCCGTGGGATACCGCCGCGGCCGCCGCCGACGAGGGTCTCACCGACCTACGCTCGCTGGCATTCGGCGTGGGCGCAGCCGTCATGCAGGTCGCTCAGGCCGGTAGTGACGCCCAGATCAAGGCAGCACAGAGAATTCTCATGGATACCCGCCGGGCGCTCTACCGGATCCTCGCCGATGACGAGCCCGATGAGGCGGACGAGCCGGCCGAGCCCATGGCCGAGGACGGCCGGTCCGGGTAAGGGCGACCGGCAAGGGGGACGTCCGACGGGCCACGGTGAGGCCGGTCCGGCCGCCCGCAAAGAGTCACAAAAAATTACAAAGAGTTATGACTCTGGCGCCGCCGAATCCGGCCGAAGCTCGCCCATCACGGAGGTGATGTGATGGGCGGGATCTCTCCGGGAAAGGGGCTTGCGCCGTGCGGAAACTTGGCTCTGGCTATGTGCTGCACGAACCAATCGGGCGCGGCGCGTTCGGGCAGGTCTGGCGAGGATCCACGGTGGCGGGCGATCGTCAGGTGGCTGTGAAGGTCCTGCGCGCCGAGCTCGCGGACGACCCCGAGGTCGTCGCCAGGTTCGTCCAGGAACGGTCCGTACTGCTCGGGTTCAATGATCCACATCTTGTCGCCGTCCGTGACCTCGTGGTCGAAGGCGACACCCTCGCGATCGTGATGGACCTCGTCAGCGGCGTGGACCTGCGAGTGTACCTCCGGGAGCGGGGAACGCTCACCATCCCGGCGGCCATCGCCCTGACCTGCCAGGTCCTGCGCGCGCTGACGGTCGTGCACGCGGCCGGCGTCGTCCACCGCGATCTCAAACCCGCGAACGTACTCGTCGACCTCACCGACCCGGATGATCCGCAAGCGCGGCTCACGGACTTCGGCGTGGCCAGGCTCGCCCACGGCCGGTCCCTGACCCGCCTCACCGGCGCGATCGGGACGCCGCTCTACATGGCGCCGGAACTGGCACAGCGTGAGCACGCGCAACCCGCCGCCGACGTCTACAGCGCAGGAGTCATGCTCTACGAACTCCTGACGGGTCATCCGCCCTTCTCCGCGCCACACCCGATCGCGTTACTGCGCGCCCATATGGAAGACGCACCCGAGCCTATTGCCGACATCCCGCCACCCCTGTGGGACATGATCGCTTGGATGCTCACCAAGGACCCGGCTGCCCGTCCCACGGCAGCCGAGTCCGAAGGCGAGCTGACCCGGCTCGCGCGCTCCGGATTCCAGCCGGCAGCCCCGCCGCCAGGTGATGCCGATCACGACACCGGTGCTGCGGCTGCCACTGCGACTGCCACCGCAAGCGCCGAGTCGGACGCCGGCGTGACCGCACTGATTCCCCCAGACGCGACGATCGTGACTCCGGACCGGGCGAACAGCGCTGCTACGCCCGGCGCCGTTCGCCCGGTCGAGAACCCGGGCGGCATGGCGCAGTCCGGCGTGACCAGGATCGGTCCGGCACCGTCCGCCCCCGCCGGCTGGGTCTGGCAACCGGATGACCGCATCAGCGATCGGGACCGACCGGACGGCCGGAAGCGCTGGCGGGCAGCGATCATCGCAGCAGCCGCTGTCACGCTGCTGGCCGGCGGTGCGGCCGCGCTGGCGCTCACCGGCAATGGCGGCACCGCGACCATCGACGCACGGCCACCGGTGACAAATAGCAGCACGACAAGTACCCAGAGCACGGCATCGGCGGCTACCGCTACACCATCGACCCCGACCCCTGACTTACCGACCGCTGCGCTGCCGACCGCCCCGCCCACCGATGTCGTCCTGAAAACTATGAGTGGCCCGGGTGCCGGTGCCGGTGCCGGTGCCATCGCCGGATCCGGATCCGGATCCGGAGCAGGCATCGGCGGTGGCGTCGGTTCCGGTCACTCGCCCGCCACGCAACAGTCCGCGGCTGCACCGGCACCGGCACCGCGTACCTACGACATGCCTTCGGGCTTTCCGGGTTCATGGTCTGGAAGCGTGAGCCAGCCCGGATCAGCAACCTACACAGTGAAGATCTCGCTGACCAACGGTAACCTCGGAGACAACGTCGGACGGGCGTCCTACCCGGAACTCGGTTGTGTGGCGGATCTGTTCTTCACCGACGTGGCGGGGTCGACGATCCGGGTGCAGGGCAGACTCATCGTGAACTCCTACAACGACTGCGTCCCGGCAACGCTCGACCTTACGCTGCGCTCGAACTCATCAATGGACTATGTGGCCCGGTCGCCGGGCTTCGCCGGCAGTGCGAGCGCCGTCCTCTACCGATGATCTTAGCAGTACGGCTGGGCCGTACCGCTCACCACCACCAGGGCCGCAGTAATCAGCATAGGGGGGACCCATCAGTCGCGAACAGATCGGCCTGGAACCGTACGTGTTCACCGATCCACCAACGCAGTCGCTGATGTCACTACAGGTCGAGCGTCGCGGACCGGTCGTTCAGGTCACGCTTGTCGGCCCGGGCAAGGGCAATGCCATGGGCCCGCACTTCTGGCGGGAGGTTCCGCTGGTGTTCGCCGCGCTGGACGCCGACGACAGCGTTCGCGCCGTGGTGGTCACCGGCTCCGGTGACAACTTCTGCTACGGCCTGGACCTGCGGACCATGCTCGGGGAGGTCATCGGACCGACCGGGGACGACGGCGGTCTCGCTCGCGGGCGCACCGTGCTGTTGCACAAACTGCGGTCCATGCAGGATGCGCTCACCACGGTCGCGGCCTGCCGCAAGGCCGTCGCCGCCGCGATCAGCGGCTGGTGCATCGGCGGCGGGGTCGACCTGGTGGCCGCCTGCGACGTCCGGTACGCGAGTACCGAGGCGAGGTTCAGCGTGCGAGAGGTGAAGGCCGGCATGGTCGCCGACGTGGGTAGCCTGCAACGCCTACCAGCCATCATCGGCGACGGCCACCTGCGGGAACTCGCCCTGACGGGCAGGAACATCACCGCGGCCCGCGCCGAGCGGATCGGGCTGGTCAACGACGTCCTACCGGACCCGGCCGCCACGCTCGCCGCCGCCCATGCCTTCGCCGAGGAGATCGCGGCCAATCCGCCGCTGGTCGTCGCGGGTGTCAAGGACGTTCTGGACGCCGCCCGTAGCCCCGTGGTCGAGACCGGCCTGCGCTACGTCCGGGCCTGGAACGCCGCATTCATGCCATCCCATGATCTTTTCGAGGCCGCCAGCGCGTTCAACGAGCACCGCCCACCGCGGTTCACCGGCCGTTAGGGCCGGGCCGGGCAGCGCAAGGCAATGCAGCGCAATACAGGGCAGGGCAGCGCAACGGCAGCCCTGCCCGGAAGAACGTCAGGCGATACGCTCCACCACCGCTGCGATGCCCTGGCCGCCACCGATGCACATCGTCTCCAGGCCGTAGCGGACACCTCGCCGGTGCATCTCGTTCAACAGGGTCGCCAGAATACGCACGCCCGTCGCGCCGACCGGATGCCCAAGGGAGATGCCCGACCCGTTCACGTTCAGCCGATCGAAGTCAGTCGGAGCGAACGCCCACTCCCGGGTCACCGCCAGCACCTGGGCGGCGAATGCCTCATTGCACTCGATCAGGTCGATGTCGGCGAGTTTGAGGCCGGCCCGGTCCAGCGCCCGCGCGGTCGCGGGAACCGGCCCGATTCCCATCGTCCGCGGCGGTACCCCGGCGACCGCCCACGACACGATGCGTCCGAGCGGACGCAGCCCGAGCTGCTCTGCCCGCTCACGATGGGTGACCATGCAGACGGCCGCGGCGTCGTTCTGGCCGCTGGCGTTACCAGCGGTGACCGTTGCCTCCGGGTCGCTGCGCACCATCATCGGCCGCAGGGTGGCCAGCCGCTCCAGGCTCGAATCCGCCCGTGGGTGCTCGTCGGTGTCGACGAGGACCGTGCCCTTCTTGCGGTCGGTGACGGCCACGGGCACGATCTCGTCGGCGAAGTAGCCGGCCCGCTGCGCCGCGACCGCCCGCTGATGTGACCGCAACGCGAGCTCATCCTGCTCGGTACGGGAAATTCCGTACTCGCGGCGGAGGTTCTCCGCGGTCTCCAGCATTCCGCCCGGTACCGGGTAGTCCTTTCCACCCGCGGTGACCCGGCCGCGCGCCAGCCGGTCGACGAGGTCGACGCTCGGCTTCCTCGTCCCCCACCGGATCCCGGTCGTGTAGAACTCCGCCTGGCTCATACTCTCGGCCCCACCGGCCAGGACGAGGTCGGCCACGCCGGTCTGCACCTGCATGCCGGCGAGCAGCACGGCCTGCAGGCCAGAGCCGCAGCGGCGGTCGAGCTGCAGGCCCGGCACCTCGATCGGGAGGCCGGCGTCGAGGGCTGCGACCCGTCCGATCGCCGGCGCCTCCCCGTTCGGGTAGCACTGGCCGAACACCACGTCGTCGATCGCGTCCGCCGGCAGACCAGTCCGCTCGACGAGTGCCCGGATCACGGTGGCGGCGAGCTCTGTGGCGGGGGTGTCGGTGAAGACACCCCCGAAGCCACCGACCGGCGTACGCAGCGGCGAACAGATCACGGCGTCAAGCATTCGTCATGCTCCTCACAGTCGGTGGGGGCGCGGCCGGTTCGACGCAGTCCACCCCTTACCGGGATCATCGCTGGTCAGGTGTGCCGACGCACGCGATCCCGCCGGATGGTTGACTGCTGCAACAGTGGATTTATCGTATAGATCATCGATACGATCGCGAGCACGGCGCTGCCGGTCACCGGCCCCACCCCAGTAGAGATCCCGAACCCTGCGGAGGCAACGGAATGGATGCGGCGGACTTCTCCGAGATCCTGACCACCGTCCGGACGTTCATCCGTGATCGTGTCGTACCGGTCGAGAACGAGATCGACGAGAAGGACGAGGTCCCGCTCGACATCCGGAACGCCACCAAGGAGATGGGCCTGTGGGGCTTTGCCATTCCGGCGGAGTACGGCGGCCTCGGGCTGTCCATGAGCGAAGAGGCCCGGCTCGTCTTCGAGCTCGGGTACACGACGCCCGCGTTGCGGTCGATGTTCGGTACCAACAACGGCATCGCCGGACATGTGATCATTGAGGGCGGTACGGAGGAGCAGAAGCAGTACTGGCTGCCGCTGCTGGCCTCCGGTGAGGTGACCGCGTCGTTCGGGCTCACCGAGGCCGACGCCGGTTCCGACCCGTCCACCCTGACCACCAGCGCCTACCGCGACGGTGACGAATGGGTGATCAGCGGCGCCAAACGTTACATCACCAACGCCCCGATCGCCGACGCCATCTTCGTGTTCGCCCGCACGAACCCCGACGTCCCGGCG
This sequence comes from Protofrankia sp. Cas4, assembly GCF_963555915.1. Taxonomy (NCBI): domain Bacteria; kingdom Bacillati; phylum Actinomycetota; class Actinomycetes; order Frankiales; family Frankiaceae; genus Protofrankia; species Protofrankia sp. Cas4. Next base: position 1,696 of record NZ_CAUVXL010000037.1, on the reverse strand, counting down.
ACCCGTGGCATCTCCAACTTCATCGTGCCAAAGGGCTCGCCGGGGCTCACGATCGGACCGCGGGACCACAAGATGGGGCAGGCCGGTGCGTGGAGCTCGGACGTCTACCTCGACGAGGTACGCGTTCCCCACACCCACCTCGTCGGCGGGGACGCCGGCGAGGGGTACGGCTTCGCGACCGCCATGCGCTGCCTGGCCCACGGCCGCATCCACATTGCAGCGCTGTGCGTGGGGCTCGCGCAGCGGCTGGTGGACGAGTCGGTGTCCTGGGCCGCGCAGCGACACCAGGGCGGCCGGCCGATCGGGGACTACCAGCTTGTCCAGGGCATGATCGCCGATTCGGTGACCGACCTGTACGCCGGCCGCGCGCTGGTGGTCGAGACCGCGCGAGCCTTTGACGCCGGCGCCGACACCAAGGTCGGGCCGTCCGCGACGAAGTACTTCTGCAGCGAGATGGTCTGCCGGGTCGCCGACCGGGCGGTCCAGATTCACGGCGGCGCGGGCTACATCAGAGGAGTCCCGGTCGAGCGCTTCTACCGGGACGCGAGGCTTTTCCGGATCTACGAAGGCACCTCGCAGATCCAGCAGTTGATCATAGCGCGACACCTGCTGCGCGAGGCGTCCAAGTAGCCGGCCCCGGAACGGAACCGGCTACAGCCATCCCCGCCGCCGGAAGGCGAGGTAGAGCCCGCTCGCGCACCCGAGAAGAATGACCAGGCTGACGAGGAAACCCCACTCGCTACCGAATCCGGGATAAGGGACGTTCTGACCGTAGAACCCGGTGACGGCGGTCGGCACCGCGATCACCGCGGCCCAGCCGGTCAGCTTCTTCATGATGACGTTCAGGCGGTTGCTCTGGATGGTCAGGTTGGTTTCCAGGATCGTCGTGACGAGATCGCGAAGGCTCTCCGTCCATTCGGTCGCCCGTAGCACGTGGTCATAGACGTCCTGAAGGTAGGGGAGCATCGCCTCGTCGATGATCCGAAAATCCCGACGCATCAGGGTGTTGACGACCTCACGCATCGGCAACACGTCGCGGCGCAGGAGGACCAGACTCTTGCGGATCTCGAAACTGCGCCGCTGGACCAGGAGGTCGTCCGGGGTGTCCGCGAAGAGCAGATCCTCCAGTTTGTCGATCTCTGCATCCAGCTCCTGCACGGTGTCGAAATAGCCGTCGACCAGATAGTCGATCAGACCGTGCAGCAGGAAGCCGACCCCGTGCACCGCAAGGTCGGCATTCACGTCCCAGTGCCGGACGACCGCGTCGATGTCGAATCCCTCATCGCCGCGGACCGTCACCAGTACCCAAGGCGTGACAAAAGCGGATATCTCATGTGCGGTCAGCGCGCCAGTACCCAGATCCAGCCCCACAGAATAGGCGTTGAGGAACAGGTGGGTGCGGTAACGGTCGACCTTCGGCCGCTCGCCGGGACTGACCGCGTCCTCGAGGGCCAGCGGGTCGAGCTTGAGCAGCCGGGCGATGGTCTGGAGGCCGGCGTGGTCCGGCGCGCACAGATCGAGCCACACGACCGTGCCCGGCCGCTCCAGATAGTCACCGACCGCCGATACCGGGAACCCGGAAGCCTCCAGCACACCCGCGCGGTAGGCCCGGGTGTGCGGTGGGGACGATCCGATCGCGCTGTCGGGATGCTCGCGCACGTCAACCACGCACCCGTCTGCGCCGTCACCCCAGTCC
>NZ_CAUVXL010000036.1:0-26790 GCF_963555915.1 Protofrankia sp. Cas4 | reverse complement strand
TCACCGAACACCGCCTCCTGCTCGTTCACCATGACAGGCCGTCCCTCCGAGCCGTTAGCACTCCGGAGCCTGCGGCCTCCGGGGATGCGATCTGACGAACGTCGCACGCCCTTTGACCCTCCAGACGCGCCAACGTCGGGTGAGCGAACCTGTGAGCGCGCACCGTCGCGTCGTAGTGTCCCTCTTGACCGCTGGGCGGCGCTCACGGAAAGGTGCTCACATGGTCACGATCGCGGCAGTAGGCGACCTGCACATCGAAGCCGGGGCCGGGCCCAGGTTACGAACACTGTTCGAACGGGCCGCGGACGAGGCAGACGTGTTCCTGCTCGCCGGTGATCTGACCGAGGGCGGTGAACTCGCCCAGGCTGCCGCCGTCTGCGAGGTGTTCGGCGGCCTTGACCTACCCGTGATCGCCGTGCTCGGCAACCACGACCACCACGACGGCAGGCAGGCCACCATCACCGAGATGCTGTCCCGGGCCGGGGTGACGGTTCTCGACGGATCTACCGTGACCGTGCCCAGCGACGGGACAACTATCGGTATCGCAGGCGCCAAAGGCTTCGCCGGCGGCTTCACCAGCCGCAGCGCGGAAAGTTTCGGCGAAGATGAGATGAAGTCCTTCGCCCGCCACGGTGAACAATGCGCGCAGACCTTACGCGCCGCACTGGCAGAACTTGACACCCAGTGGCAAATCGTGCTTACCCACTATGCCCCCGTGCCGGACACGCTGGACGGCGAACCGCTCGAGCTTTTCCCCTTCCTCGGCAGCCATCATCTGGGCGCCGCCATTGACTCATCCGCCGTGCGCGTCGCACTCGCCGTCCACGGACATGCCCACTACGGTCGCGAACGGGGGTTCACCCCGGGTGGCACGCCTGTTCGCAACGTAGCCGCCCCGGTGATCGCGGCTCCCTATGCGGTCTACCGGTTGCCCGCCGATCCCGCTGGGGACGAGATCGTCCGGCTGCGCTGACCCGGTGGCCGACCTCGGGGATGACCTCGGGATGACGCCATCCGGCGCCGATCGGTCGACCTGGGTCACCCGTTCACGCACCTGGTCGTACCTACCCCGCGTAGTCTGATGAAACGACGGGGGCCCGTCGCGGCGACCCGGCACGGCCCGGTCGGCAACCAGCACAGGTCGAGGGCGGTGCGGACGGCATGCCAATGATGTGCGCCGTGACCTTTTCCCCGCGTGGGCGGCTCTTCTACGCCGATCCCGGGCAATATGCGCCGAAAATCGGCGACAAGGTCCTCTTCCCGACCGATGCCGGGCCGGAGGTTGCCGAATGCATGTGGGCACCGCAGTGGGTCAGCGAGGACATCGGCGGACTGCCGGTTCTCGTGGGGATGGCGCAGACCGCCGACATCGAACGGCGCGCGGTCTCCCGCCGCCGCCGGGCCGAGGCGCGGGTTGCCGCAAAGCGATTGATCCGTGAGCACGAGCTACCCATGAAAGTCGTCGGAGTCGACTACATCCAGACCGACAGCATCTTCACCATCTACTTCAGTGCCGACCATCGAGTCGATTTCCGAGCGCTCGTACGCGATCTCGCCCGAACGCTGGGAGCCCGCATCGACCTGCGTCAGCTCTCCGCCCGGGACAGCGCCCGCATCCAGGGCGGGATCGGCTCCTGCGGACGTGACCTGTGCTGCGCCACGTTCCTCACGGACTTCGAACCGGTCACCATACGAATGGCCAAGGACCAGGATCTGCCGCTGAATCCCATGAAAATCAGTGGCGCCTGTGGCCGGCTGATGTGCTGTCTGCGGTACGAGCACCCACTCTACGAGCAGTTCAAGGCGGAGGTCCCGGCCGTGGGTGCCCGGGTGAGTACCCCTGAGGGCGATGGGCGGGTCGTTTCCCACGATGTACCGCGTGACCAGGTCATGGTCAAGCTGGACGCAGGCGGCGGACGATCCGCGTGCAGCCGGGCAAGTGTCTGCGGTTCACGCAAGGCGTACGACGGGGCCCACTCGGGGCCGGACACCACCACCCGGCCCGACCCCACGGCCGGGCCGGGCGGTACCGCCGATGCGGAGGCAGGCAGCTCTCCCGCGGACAGCCCGGCTACCCACCGTTCCCTCACTGTCAGCTCACGTGTTCACAGCGCAGACGGCGGCATCGCCACGAGCGTCGGGACGCAACCCATGACATCGGTTCCCGCGGCTGCGTCACCGGACAACGCCCGGACCCGACGCCGCCTGCGCCGACAAGCAACCCACCCCCAGCACGACCCCGACATACTTTCGTGACTAGACATACTTTCGTGACTAAGAACGACCGACAGTAGGGGTTCGGCGTCGCAAGGCCGGGCCACCGGGCCACCGGCATCGTGATCATGATTTTCCGGTGCCGCACCAGCAGGCCCGCGTCTGCGAACGGCTCAGGGGTCGAAGCGGTATCCCATACCGCGCAGGGTGGTGACCAGCCGACGTTGCGGCGGCCGCCCCTCGACCTTGGTCCGTACCCGGCGAACATGCTCGGTCACAGTGGCCGGATCCTGGAAACGCGTGCCCCAGACCTGCTCCAACAGCTCCTCACGGCTGAAGACACGGCGGGGGTGACTGGCCAGGAAGGCCAGCAGCTCGTACTCGCGCGCGGTCAGATCAATACGCTCACCCGCGACCGCGACTTCACGCGCACGCAGGTCTATGGAGACATCGCCATAGACCAGCGGGTCGTTCCCGTCCCCGGTGCGCTGCGGCGGCGGCTCCACCGGACGGCGGCGAAGCCGTGCCCGCACGCGTGCGACGAGTTCCCGAAGCGAGTACGGCTTGACCACGTAGTCGTCGGCGCCCAGTTCCAGGCCGACGACACGGTCGACCTCTTCGGCCCGTCCTGTCAGCATGATCACAGGTACTTCACTGGTCTGCCGCAGCCGGCTCAGGACGGCAAATCCGTCCATGCGCGGCATCGCGACGTCAAGCACAACAAGATCGACCTCAGTGGTCTGGAAAAGCTTGAGCGCGGCTTCTCCGTCTGCCGCCTCCAGCACTCGATACCCGAACCGTTCAAGGCTGCGGGCAAGCGCAACTCGAGAAGCTTCGTCATCCTCCGCGATGAGTAGAGAAGCCCCCCTCGTCGCTGTTGCAGTTGCGTCCCCGGTCATGGTCGAAACCCTACGCACGCTCTCCGGAACCGCTGCGAGCGGGGTGGTGGGCAAGGCCCGACCTCGAGATTCCAACACATTTCTGTAACATAATGATTACATGCCGTCAATAAATAGTCATCAGAAACACACTGGATCAGCATCCCGATTCGATCTTCCAGATCTCGGTGGCCCCACAACGTGGACCCGGTGGGTCGCCGGCTCATCGGCTCCGGCGGTCCTACACCGATGATCGCCCACCGCCGACTCAGGGAAGCCGACGTGGTCTGGCATACTCAGGATGCAGGCCAGCACCATGCCGGAGTAGCTCAGTGGCAGAGCAATCGCCTCGTAAGCGATAGGTCGCGGGTTCAATCCCCGCCTCCGGCTCAGACCCTGTCTTACCAGGGTTCTTGCAGCCCAGAAGCGATCAACCCTCGTAGCGCATCGGTCGCTCAGGTATCAACTTTCGACGGTACGGACGCGATCACAGCTCCGACGCGCCGAGTGGGAGGCGGCCCGTCCGGCTCCTGCATGGCATGGCGCGGCGCATGCGGCACGGTGAGCACCGGTGAAGATCCCTTCACAAACCCCGGGCTGAGCTTCGTCGGGCAGCGGCAGCGGCGGCACGAAGCGGGGCGGGAAGGACTACACCGCCTCCCACTCAGTTGATCACGGTACGACGACCTGCCCGCGCTGCGGCGGCGAGGGGACGGTGACCCGCCGATGACCGACCGACCCGCACGTGATCCGGAGCGGATGGTGACCGCGGTCCGGGTGCAATGCAAGCAGTGTCGGCGGGCGCAAGGTGCGGCACTCGCCCGCGCGAGACGTAGCGGGGGCGGAAAAGGTGAACTTCCCGCTACGGCGGTAGGTCGCTGCCCGCACTACGAGACGATCTGGGCGCCTGGTTACGGTCCCGAAGGTGAGCCTCCGCCAGACTCGGGATGGTCTGACCGGACGCCGCCAGTTTGACCTCATTCGGGTCGGTGCGGTCGCGTACCAGAATGTCCAGTAGCATAGTTTCCCGTTAGTATCGGAGCGTCGCTACGACCGTTTGAACCCGCCGCTTGATTCCGCCCGTGTCTTCATGCTGACTACGGAGACGCATGAAAGCCGCCCCCCGTAAAAGCGGCCTTGAGCTGTGCCGTCGCCGGTCACCACCACCGTGCCCCTGCCGCCACACCGTGGACACGTCGGTGGAGGTCCAGAGTGCTTCGCCATGTGGTCGTCTGCCTGCTGACAGAGCCCTCCAGCATGATCCCATCTAACAGGCGTGACATGGCAAGCGCTCAGCGTGTGGGGATAGTGGTTACTGAGCGCGGTCGTGGTGGTGAATCAGTGAAGATCCCTCACCACGACCGCGATCAGCGGCTCCCACCGGTGCGTCACGACCGCGTCAGGCGTACCTCACGCAGACTTCACCTGCGGCGCGGGATCTTCCGCGACCTCGGGTGTGTCCTCGTCGTGCTGCTCATCCGTCGGGGTGGCCGATTCCTTCTCGCGCAGGACCGAGGCGAGGATCTCCCGCTCCGCCTCGGTCCGGCCGACCCAGGACGCACCTTCGACCGACTTGCCCGGCTCAAGGTCCTTGTAGACCTCGAAGAAGTGCTGGATCTCCAGCCGGTCGAACTCGGGAAGGTGCCTGATGTCACGCAGGTGCTCCTGGCGGACGTCCGCGACCGGCACACACAGCACCTTGTCGTCCGGGCCTTTCTCGTCGCTCATCTGGAACATGCCGATCGTGCGGCATCGCACCAGGCAGCCCGGGAACGTCGGCTCCTCCAGCAGGACGAGCGCGTCCAGAGGATCACCATCCCGGCCCAGCGTACCCTCGATAAACCCGTAGTCCGAGGGATAATGAGTGGACGTGAACAGCATCCGGTCGAGCCGGATACGCCCGGTGTGGTGATCCATCTCGTACTTGTTGCGTTGCCCCTTCGGGATCTCGATGGTCACATCGAACTCGAGGTCCACACCGTCCCCTGTCATGTTGGTGGGCGCGTCCCGTCCGGAGCGCCCGCGTGTTCTGTACTTGTTACCAGTATCTGCGGCTACGACCGCCGCCCAGGACCGCCGCGACCCGATCATGTAAAATCAGCCATCCGCCGCTTACCTGGCGCCGACGGACGGGGTGGCCCCGCGGTGAAGTCTCCCGACCTCGATCGGCTGCGGAGTCTGTCCGGGATATTCCCCGTGCAGGTGATGCGACTCGGATTCACCCGACGTAGTCTCTCGCAGGTGTCCCCTGGGATGCGGAGTCGGGTCGGCGGGCTGACTGCCATCACCGGGGCTCTGCTTGCCGGCCAGCTCTCCGTCGCTCCGCCGCAACGACCGGGCGTCGCCCACACCGACTCCCGACCGGCGGCAGTCCCCTTCGCGGCACTGGATCCGGCAGCGCGGGCCGCCGACCCCGCCACGCTGGGCGCCCGGCTCGCCGGTCCGCTGGCGAACCCCGCGTTGGGCAACCCGGCGGGGCTGGTGGTGGACGCGCTGACCGGGGCCCTGCTGCTGGACCGCCGGTCCGACCTGCCGACAGCACCGGCGTCCACCTTGAAGACCGTGGTGGCCGCGGCCGCGCTGACCACGTTCGGCCCACGGGAAACCCTTACGACCCGGGCCTTCTACAGTCCACCCGCCACCGCGGATGGTGCTGCCACCACCGTTGTCGGCGGCGGGACCCTGTGGCTGGTGGGTGCGGGCGATCCGACCCTGACCGCAGCCGCCGGGCCCACCGGCTACCCGTCCTTCGCACGCCTGTCGGACCTCGCCACACAGGTACGTGGGACCGGCGTCACCCAGGTCGACCGGGTGGTCGCAGACCAGACACTGTTCACCGGACCGCCCACTGGTGAGGGCTGGCGCGACAGCTATGTGACCGACGGCAACGTCACACCGGTCTCCGCGCTCGAGGTGGACGGCGGTCGCGGCGCTGCGGGCGCGACCGGCCCGCGCACAACCACGCCGGCGATGGCCGCTGCCAACGCGTTCGCGGCGGCGCTGCGCCGCTGCGGAGTGCAGGTCAACTCGACCGAAATCGGCGCCCTGCCAGCCGCCGGCGCCGCCCAACCTGGCGCACGGCAGCTTGCCGCCGTCCAGAGTCCGCCGATCCCGGTGCTGGTCGAGCGAATGCTCACCTACTCCGACAACGACCTCGCCGAGAGCCTCGGCCGGCTGGTGGCCCACGCCCGCGGCCTGCCGGCTTCGTTCGCCGGCGCCACCAGTGCGGTACTCGACGTGCTGCGGGAACTGGGCGTGCCGACGGCCGGAACCTACCTTGCGGACACGAGCGGTCTGTCAACATCCAACCGGATTGCCCCGGCCACCCTCGTGGCACTGTTGCGGACGGCCGTCCTGCCCGGGCACCCAGCGCTGCGAACACTGATCACAGGGCTCCCGGTGGCCGGGTTCTCCGGGACGCTGAACGACCGCTACGACTCGGCCGACACCCGAGCCGGTGCCGGCGACGTGCGGGCGAAGACCGGCAGCCTGCGGATCGTGACAAGCCTCGTCGGCCAGGTTGTGGACAGCGACGGCCGGCTGCTGTTGTTCGGCTTCTTCGCCCCCGTGGAGGAGGCCGGGGCCACCCGTGCCGCCCTCGACCAGGTGGCCGTCGCGCTCGAGTCCTGCGGATGCTGAGTGCAACCCACCGATGACAGGCACGCGCGGGCGACAATGCCTGTCATCGTGGGGGGGAGGGACATAGGCTGGCGGATGTGGACGCCGAGCTAGTCGACTGGGACCTCGCGGTAACGACAGCGCGGCGGCTTGTCCGACCTGGCCCGCCCGTGGCCCGCTCCGAAGCGGACACGGTGGTTGCGGAGCTGCGACGGCTGGCCGTCGAGGCGGAAGGCCATGTCCAGGCATACACCAGGCTGGAACCGGCTGGTCCGCCGACACCGATCGTCGTGGTGGACCGGCCGGAATGGGTCCGGTCGAATGTCGCCGGCCTTCGGGTGGTGAGCGAACCGCTGCTCGACAAGCTCGCGGACCGCGATCGAGGCAAGCTGTCCACGGCTGTTGGCCGCCGGGTCACCGGGGTACAGCTCGGCACCGCGCTGGCCTACCTCGCAGGCAAGGTTCTCGGCCAGTACGAGGTCTTCCTCCCCCCCGATGAAACCGATGCACCCGGAACACCCGGGACACCCGGGACACCCGGTGAAACCGGCGCGGCGGGACATCCGGGACGCCCAGGGCGACTCAGCCTGGTCGCACCGAACATCGCCCATGCCGAACAGGCGCTGGCCGTCAACCCGCACGACTTCCGGTTGTGGGTCTGCCTGCATGAACAGACCCATCGCATCCAGTTCACCGCCGTCCCGTGGCTGCGGACGCATCTGGAGCACGAGATCACCTCCTTCATCGAGGCGACCGACCTCGACGCGGACGTCCTCGCCGAACGGGTGCGATCGGCCGTCTCCGCGCTGCGCGGCGCCGTGCTCGACCGTGGGCCGAACGCGCCGAGCATCGTCGAGGCCCTGCAGACGCCCGCCCAACGCCAGGTCCTGGATCGACTGCAGGCACTGATGACCCTGTTGGAGGGGCACGCCGACCAGGTCATGGACGCGGTCGGCCCCAAGGTCGTCCCGACCGTCGCCGAGATCCGGTCACGCTTCGACAACCGTCGCGGTGGTGGTTCACCGATCGACCGCTTTGTCCGCCGCCTGCTCGGACTGGACCTCAAGCTGCTGCAGTACCGCCAAGGTGGCGCCTTTGTCCGGGCTGTCGTTGCCGAGGCGGGGGTCGACGCGTTCAACCTGGTCTGGGAATCTCCCGAGACGTTGCCGACCCGGTCGGAGCTGGTCGATCCAGGCGCCTGGATGCAACGTGTCCTGGGCTCGCGCCCGTCGATATCGGCATAGTGCGTGATCGGAATAGTGTGTGCCTGCCCCGGGCAGCACGACCGTCCCGCCGTCTGTGCCTGTGTCTGTGCCTGAACCGGTGCCTGTGCCTGTGCCTGAACGCCATGCGGGAGTAGCCGCCATGGCCCACCGCAGGGCCGCGGCCGAGGTCCGGGTCGCGCTCCGCCGCTCGATTGCCGACCTCCCCCCGGGCAGCCTGGTGCTCGCGGCCTGCTCGGGCGGTCCGGACTCACTGGCGCTGGCCGCCGCGCTCGCGTTCCTGGCACCGCGCCGGGCGCTGCGCGGCGGGCTGCTCACCGTCGACCACGGTTGGTATGAGGGTTCCGCCGCCCAGGCGGACACAGTGGCCGCGCAGGGACGGGAGCTCGGCCTCGACCCCGTCGAAATCCTGCCGGCGCGCTCACCGCGTTCGGAGGGAGCCGCCCGCGACGCCCGCAGGTCCGTTCTGACCTGCACCGCCGAGCGCCTGGGCGCGAGCGCCGTGCTGCTCGGCCATACCCTCGACGACCAGGCCGAGACGGTGCTGCTGCGACTCGCCCGCGGCTCCGGCGCACGCACGCTGGCGGGCATGCCGCGCAGCGACGGCCTGTTCCGGCGCCCGCTGCTGGACATCCGCAGGTCGGTGGCCCGAAACGCCTGCCTCGCCGACGGGCTCACCCCGTGGGATGACCCGACCAACGCTGACGAGGCGTTCGCGCGGGCCCGGGTCCGCCACCGGGTCCTGCCTGTTCTGGAGGACACCCTCGGCCCGGGTATCGCCGAGGCCCTCGCCCGCACCGCCGACCTGTTGCGGGCGGACAATGAGGCGCTCGACGCCGATGCGGCGGTTGTCTACGACCAACTGGCCCACCCTGCCGGGCCGGCCGGCGCAGCCGTCCGCATCGACCTGGACCTCGCCGGCCTCGCGGGGCTCAGCACCGCGCTTCGGGGCCGGGTGATGCGGCGGGCGGCACGTACGCTCGGAAGCGCACCGACCGGGCTGCGAGCCGATCACATCCGGGCCATGGACGAGCTGGTGACGAGATGGCGCGGACAGAAGCCGGTCCCGCTGCCCTCGGGTGTCATCGCGACGCGCGCCGATGGCAGGATCTCGGTAGCGCGGCCTCCGGGGTTCGCGACCTGCGGATTCGAGGCCTCCGGCCGGTGCGATGGATACCCTCGACCCGCGCCCGTGACACCCGGGTCGGGGACCCGGCCAGACACCTCCACGCCCGCCGCCGACGGTGGCGAGCCGCGTGGAAACACCAGGGAGGCTCAGGTGAGCACTGCGCACACGGTGCCCGACCGGACCGGGTCCGACCGGACCGGGTCAGCCGGCGCCGGGGCGGAGGACCGGCCGCGGGCCAGCCCGCATCCCGACATCGCCGAGGTCCTTGTCAGCACCAACGAGATCGCCACCAGGATCAGGGAGCTGGCGGCGCTGGTCGATGCCGACTACGCCGGTCGCGAGGTGCTGCTCGTCGGTGTCCTCAAGGGCGCGGTGATGGTGATGGCGGACCTGTCCCGGCTACTGACTGTGCCACTGACCATGGAGTTCATGGCCGTCTCGTCGTACGGCTCGGCGACGTCGTCCTCAGGCGTCGTGCGCATCCTCAAGGACCTGGACCGCCCCATCGAGGGCAAGGACGTCCTGGTCGTCGAGGACATCATCGACTCGGGCCTGACCCTGTCGTGGCTGCTGCGCTACCTGCGGTCGCGCAGCCCGGCATCGCTAGAGGTGCTCGCGCTGCTACGCAAGCCGGCGGCACTGGCCGTCGACATCGACGTACAGTATGTCGGCTTCGACATACCGAGCGCCTTCGTCGTCGGCTACGGTCTCGACTACGCCGAGCGTTACCGCACCCTGCCATATGTCGGAACGCTGACCCAGGATGCGATCGACCGCGGCGCCCGATGAGAGCGTCCGGCGGATGGACCGGTGCCGCCGGTTTTCCAGCGTCGGCTGGGCACCTCCAGCCAACCGAGAAGATCCAGAACACTGCACATCGGGGGACCCCACTGATCACCACGTGCTCTGACGGCTACGAACCTGTTCGACGAACCACCCATTCGGGGCACCGAGGTGGAACAGGACGCTTCCCTTGCCCGTTGCTCGGATGTACGCGCGGTAAGGCGCGGGTACCGGCGGTACCCTCGGCACAAGGGAATCCCGAACGAGGGCAGTACACACGTCAGGAGGGTGGAGCGCGCGTGTCCAGCGCTCCAGGCAGATGACTCCAAGAAGAATCTTCCGCGGCTGGGTGCCTCTCGGGCTCCTGGCCCTGTTCGTGATCATTCTCATGACCGGGGTGTTGTCGGGTTCAAGCGAGTACACCAAGAGTGACCTGAACTCCATCCAGCAAAAGATCGAATCGGGTCAGGTCGTCAGCGCCACAATCCAGGACTCCAAGCAGCGCATCCAGATCAAGACAAAGGACGGAAAGTACGAGTCGTCCTATGTCAGCCGCCAGGCGACCGATCTCGCCGACAAGCTCCACGAGAAGGGGGTCGCCTACGAGGTCAAGGTCGATCAGGGCAACATCTTCGTGTCGTTGCTGCTGAACCTCCTACCAGTGCTGCTGGTCGTGCTGCTGCTGTTCTTCTTCATGAACCAGATGCAGGGCGGCGGCAACCGGGTCATGAACTTCGGCAAGTCCAAGGCCAAGCTGGTCAGCAAGGACACACCGAAGACGACCTTCGTCGATGTCGCGGGTGCCGACGAGGCGATCGAGGAACTCCAGGAGATAAAGGAGTTCCTGGAGAACCCGGGCAAGTTCCAGGCGATGGGCGCCAAGATCCCCAAAGGGGTACTGCTGTACGGACCGCCTGGAACCGGCAAGACGCTCTTGGCCCGCGCGGTCGCGGGTGAGGCCGGCGTGCCGTTCTACTCGATCTCCGGCTCGGACTTCGTCGAGATGTTCGTCGGTGTCGGCGCAAGCCGGGTACGGGACCTGTTCGAGCAGGCCAAGGCCAACGCACCAGCGATCATCTTTGTGGATGAGATCGACGCGGTGGGTCGCCACCGTGGCGCCGGTCTCGGCGGTGGCCACGATGAACGCGAGCAGACCCTCAACCAGCTCCTGGTCGAGATGGACGGGTTCGACGTCAAGGGCGGCGTCATTCTCATTGCGGCCACGAACCGGCCCGACATCCTGGACCCGGCGCTGCTACGCCCGGGACGGTTCGACCGCCAGATCGTCGTCGATCGCCCCGACCTGCTCGGCCGCGAGGCGATTCTGAAGGTCCACGCCAAGGGCAAGCCGATGGAGCCCGACATCGACATGCTGACCATCGCGCGGCGTACGCCGGGGTTCACCGGCGCAGACCTGGCGAATGTGCTCAACGAGGCTGCGCTGCTCACGGCCCGGTCCGACCAGAAGTTCATCTCCTCGGCCCTGTTGGAAGAGTCGATCGACCGGGTGATGGCCGGGCCGGAACGCAAGAACCGGGTCATAAGCGACAAGGAGAAGAAGCGGATCGCCTACCACGAAGGTGGGCACGCCCTCGTCGGACACGCCCTGCCCAACAGCGACCCCGTCCACAAGGTCACGATTCTGCCCCGCGGCCGGGCGCTCGGTTACACCATGCAGCTACCGCTCGAGGATCGTTACCTGCGTACCCGATCGGAGATGTTGGACGAGCTCGCGATGTTCCTGGGCGGGCGGACCGCCGAGGAACTCGTCTTCCACGAGCCGACCACAGGTGCCAGCGACGACATCGAGAAGGCGACGAAGGTCGCCCGAGCCATGGTCACCCAGTTCGGCATGAGTGACACGCTCGGAGCGCTGAAGTTCGGCGGTGAGAGCAACGAGGTGTTCCTCGGGCGCGACATGGGCCACCAGCGCGACTATTCCGAGCAGGTTGCCGCGGAGATCGACGCGGAGGTTCGCCGTCTGATCGAGTCGGCGCACGACGAGGCGTGGGAGATCCTCGTTCAGTACCGGGACGTACTGGACAACCTTGTTCTGCGACTCATGGATGCCGAAACGCTCGGCAAGGACGCGGTTCTGGAGATCTTCGCGACAGTCCAGAAGCGGCCCAGCCGCGGCTCGTACACGGGGGTGGGCAAGCGCCTGCCGTCCGACCAGCCGCCGGTGATGACCCCGGCCGAGCTGGGGCTGGCCAAGCCCGGCGATGTCACGGATCTGGTACCCAACGCCACCATCGGTCAGGGCGGCCGGACCAATGGTGCCGCACACGGCAACGGCAGCAGCGTGCCGGCGGCCACCGGGAATGGGTCCGGATCCGGTCAGGTTTCCTCCGATGACCACGCCACGGCGACGGAGCAGAACGCGGGCGGCGGATCGGCACCTGCGGAGCCGACGTCGGCCGCACCGAAGATGTCCAACCCTTGGGCACCGCCGACGCTGCCGAACGACGACGACAGGGGACGCCGTTGACGACCGATTACGGTCTCGCACCCACCGGGTACACGTCTTCGGCTCCTGCCGACGTTCCAGGGGATGTTCCAGGGGATGTCGCCGGGATCGGCGCCGACGGCGTCGCCCCCGGCGACGGTAAGGGTGTTGCCGGCAGTGACGGTCCGCCCGAGCGGCAACGGCCTGATCTGGGGCCTCGGGCGGTCCGTCCCTTCGACCACGACCGGGTGGCTCGCGCTGTGCGTGAGCTTCTGATCGGCATCGGGGAGGACCCGGATCGGGAAGGCCTGCGCAAGACCCCGGAGCGGGTCGCGCGGGCCTATCAGGAAGCGGTGGAGGGCCTCGGCCGGGACCCGTCCGAGGTGCTCACCACCGTCTTCGACGAAGGTCATGAAGAGATGGTGCTGGTTCGCGACATCGACTTCACGTCGTTGTGCGAACATCATCTGGTCGCGTTCGCAGGCAAGGCGCATGTCGCCTACATCCCGAACGAAGCCGGGCAGATCACCGGGCTGTCGAAACTGGCGAGACTCGTCGACCTGTACTCGCGCCGCCCGCAGGTGCAGGAACGGCTCACCACCCAGATCGCCAACGCGCTGGAGCGGGCGCTGTCACCTCGTGGGGTCATGGTCGTCGTCGAGGCCGAACATCTGTGCATGTCCATGCGGGGAGTCCGCAAGCCCGGCGCCCGTACGGTCACCTCAGCCGTGCGCGGGCAGTTCCTGAGCACCGCGACCCGCAGCGAGGGAATGTCGCTGATCCTCAGTCACCGCTGACGACGGTCAGTCCTGCATCGACTGGATCTCCCGGGTGGCCCGCCGAAGCCGGGCCGACAGGCTCCGTGCGATCGCCCGGTAGATCGCGTCGCAGGTGCGCGGGTTGCTCCGGCGCAGTTCTTCGAACGCGGCAAGGGAGAGCACCTCGCACTCGGTCGGCTCCGCCACCGTGATGCGGGTGGAGCGCAACCCGCCGTCGACAAGTGCCAGCTCGCCGAAGGCGGCCCCGGCCGGCACGGTGTTGAGGCGGAGCCACCGCACTGCCTTTCCCGCTTGAACCTCGGCGTTGACCAGACCGCGGGTCACGAAGTAGATGGCATCGGCCGGGTCGCCCGCATCGAAGATCACTTCCCCACGCTCATAGGACTGGCTCCTGGTGAGCGATCGGACGACCGCGACCTCGTCGCGTGCCAACTCGGCAAGCAGCTCCTGCCCGGCGAACGGGACCCGGACGGTCGGTGGGAGCGTGGTGAGGTTCGCCCGCATCAGCAGGGCTTCCTCACACCACTCGAGCGCGATCTCAAGATCAGGAAGTCGCTCGGTGGACCAGTCCGAGCGCATCAGCCCGGCGACGGCCGGGAGCGCCCGCGGGTCGACGAACAGCGTCGTGACCTTCCGATCCGCGAGATCGGCCAACAACACCCGGAGCAGGCAGGCAGCCGGTTCGTCGATAGCTGCGACCCGCCGCAGGTCGAATACGATCCACGAGATGCCGTCAAGGTGATCAACCACTGTCCGTAGCAGCCGCTCCGCGCTCGCGAACGCAAGATCGCCCTGAAGCTCATACACGACGAACGCCGCACCCGACCGCGCAAGAACCTCCCTGTCCCGTTCCGGCCGGACCCGCTTGGAGCTGACCGTGTCCCCGCGGTAGGTGAAGCGGACCGGATGCGCCGGCTGACCCCCCGGGCGCAGCAGGTGCAAGGCGAAACGCTCGGACATCTCTCGACAGGCGAGAACCCCACGGACGCTGTTGCCCTTGTGATCCAGGAGAGGACTATAGAGGCCGACACCCAGCTGGCCCGGCAGAACCGCGCAGATCCCCCCTGCGACGCCGCTCTTGGCCGGCAGCCCGACCCGCAACAACCACTCACCAGCGTGGTCGTACATACCGCAGGTACCCATGACCGCGAGAACGCTGCCCACGTCCGCCTCGGACACGACCCGCTGCTTCGTCAGTGGGTTGACGCCGCCGAGCGCGAGTGTCGCCGCCATGACGGCCAGGTCGGTACCGGTGACGAGAACGGCGCACTGCCGGAAGTAGATGGAACAGATCTCATCAACCGATCCCTGCAATGCTCCGGCGTTACGCATCAGGTAGGCGATGGCGCGGTTACGGTCACCGGTGGCCTGCTCGGACGCGAAGACCTGTTCGTCCACGTCGAGCTCGCGGCCGGCGAACGCCGACAACCCCTGACGAATTCGCTCGAAACGCTCGGCCGGATCCCGTCCGTCGATCAGACTCGCGGTGAGGATCGCTCCCGCGTTGACCATCGGGTTCAACGGCCGGCCGGTACCGGCTTCAAGCGTGATGGCGTTGAAGGCGTCGCCGGTAGGCTCGACCCCGACCCTGCGGATGACGTCGTCAAAACCACGATCATGCAGAGCGAGGGCATAGACGAACGGCTTGGAAACCGACTGGATCGTGAACGGCACCATGCTGTCGCCCACACTGTAGCTGTGGCCGTCCATTGTTGTCATGGCGATCCCGAAGGCATTCGGGTCGGCGTGCGCAAGCTGTGGGATATAGGTGGCAACCGCTCCGTCGCGATTGTCGCGAAACCCACCGTGCAGTTCGCCGAGTAGTCGTTCGATCGGCCCGCCCGATGGCGTCCCCGCACCGACCGATGCGGGGACATGCTTAGAGTGCGGCGCAGGAGCCTCGTTCACTCTCCGCCCCCGTCTCCCTTCCAACCCACCTGGCACAAGATACTCTTCGCACTTTCGGGATGCGGCTGGTCGCTGAAACCACCGGCGTGCTACTACAGGCGGCAGGCCCGGATCGAGGAGACCATGATGCCCCGGGCGCCGATCTCCCACAGATCATCCATCACCCGGTTCACCTCGGCGTGGAGCACCATGGCGCGCACGGCCACCCAATCCTCACGCTGCAACGGTGAAATCGTCGGCGACTCGTAACCCGGGGTAATCTCGCACGCCTTTTCCAGTACTGAATTGGGAACGTCGTAGTCCATGATCGCATAACGCCGAGCGACCAGGACCCCCTGAATGCGACGCAGCAGGCGCTCGTGGGCGGGCACGAGCTCCAGCCCCTTCTTCACGATGACAACGGCCTCGGAACGCAACACCGGCTCACCCACCAGGGCTAGGCCGTGAGCACGCAACGTGCGCCCGGTCTCCACCACGTCCGCGACGACATCGGCCACTCCGAGCCGGACGGCCGTCTCCACCGCGCCGTCAAGTTTCACGATGCGGGCATCAATGCCGCGCTCGGCCAGGTCGGCCGCGACCAGGCCGGGGAACGACGTTGCTATGCGCGTCCCGGCCAGGCCCGCAATGCCGTCCAACGCGCCAAGCGGCGCGGCATAGCGAAAGGTGGAGAACCCGAACCCGAGCGGCAGCAGTTCGTCAGCGGCGACACCACTGTCGATAAGGAGGTCACGGCCGGTGATGCCGATGTCAAGGTGACCCGCCCCGACATAGACGGCGATGTCGCGAGGCCGGAGGAAGAAGAACTCGATATCGTTCTCGGTGTCGGCGATGACCAGTTCCGCCGATTCCCGATGCGCCCGGTAGCCGGCGTCGACGAGCAACTGACTGGATGCCGTGGCGAGTGCACCTTTGTTGGGCACCGCGAGTCGAAGCATCATAGCCCCCGTGTCACAGTTTGGCACCGGATACACACAGAACATCGACCGTCACAGCTTCGAGTATACGTCCTCGGGGGCGAGACCCGCGGAAATCATCACCAACTGACTCCAGTACAACAGCTGCGACAACTCCTCCGCGACCCGCTGCGGCCCCTCGTACTCGGCCGCCATCCAGGTTTCGGCGGCCTCTTCGAGGAGTTTCTTCCCGATATGGTGAATCCCTTTTTCGAGAGCGTCGACGCTACCGGATCCTGCGGTCCGTTCGCGCCATTTTTCGGCGAGCTCCAGATACAGTTCATCGTACGTTTTCATCGTTACCGAAATCCATCCTTCCCACCGGTCGCAAAAATGATCACCCTGGCCGCTGGGAGGATCTGTTCGCCGTCCGGAGGCTCCAGCACCCAGGAGACCCCGTCCGGCCGGCCGCAAAGACATCGGCATGAAGCACATCGGCACGGACCATGCGCATGGTAACGCACCGCCGCCGCGAGTGGACGGGACACCGCGGCAGACACCACCGGCGACGCAGCGGAGTGCGGCCGACGTACCGCCGAGCGCTCTCATGCGGTTTACTGAACGATTGTGTTCCGTCCCTCGCTCGTCGCCACCGACCTCGACGGAACGCTGATCCGATCGGATGGCTCGGTCTCCGCTCGCACCCGGGCCGCGCTGCGCCGGGTCGAGGCTGCCGGCGCGCTCGTGGTGTTCGTCACCGGCCGGCCCACGCGGGTGATGGCCGAGATCGTGGCCCAGACCGGCGCGTCCGGCCTGGCGATCTGCGCCAACGGCGCGCTCGTCTACGACCTGGACAACAATTCGACAGTCACGCATCGCGCTCTGGACACCACCACGGCCCTGTGGCTGACCGCTGAAATCCGGGCTCTCGTGCCCGATGCCGCCTTTGCGGTGGAAAGCGGTACCCGTTTCGGGCGGGAACCGACCTTCGTCACGATGTGGCCCGATCCACACGAATGCGTCGGTCACATCACCGAACTTCTGCTGGCGATGCCGGCGACAAAACTACTGGTCCGGCGGGAACTACGCGGGATCACCCTGGCCGACGCCTATGTCGCGATCGCGCGGATCGCCGGCTCGGCCGCAGTGGTCACCACATCGAGTCACGATCTCGTCGAAATCGCCGGAGCGGGTATCTCCAAGGGAGTCGCCCTGGCGGAGATCGCCGCGCAGTACGACATATCCGCGCAACACACGATCGCATTCGGTGACATGCCGAACGATCTGCCGATGTTCGCCTGGGCCGGGCACGCCGTCGCGGTCGCCAACGCACACCCGGAGGTCCTCGCGGCAGCTGACGAGATCACCGCCTCGAACGACGCCGACGGCGTGGCACACGTCATCGAGCGCCTCTTCCCCTGACCCGTCCGGAGGGCGCTGGAGCGCCCGCCGGCCGCCCTTTGGAGCAGATCGTTTCTCCAGGGGTCAGGATGAGGTCATGGCCACATCTGCCACCACCTCGGCGGGGGGCGCCGGCGTCGGCCGCACCGGGCACGGCGGTCCGGCCGCGCCCGACACGCGGTCCCATGACATCGACCCCGAGTTCCTGACGCTGCCCCACGCGGCGCTCGCGGACGCCGCACTGCAGACCGCCCGCGACTGTGGGGCGACCCATGCCGACATCCGCATCGAACGGACCCGCGACGCGTCGCTGTCGTTCCGCGACGGCGGCCTGGAGAGCCGCGGCGACGGCCTGTCGGTCGGTTTCGCCGTCCGGGTCGTTCACGACGGGACGTGGGGATTCGCCGCCGGCGTCGACCTCACAGTCGACGAGGCCGTCCGGGTGACCAGGCAGGCCGTCGAGCTCGCGCAGGTGGCACGGCCGCTCAACAGCGAACCGGTGGAGCTGGCCGATGAACCCGTCTACACCGACGCGGTGTGGGTGTCGGCCTACGCGGTCGACCCGTTCACGATCGAGACCGCCGAGAAGATCGAACGGGTTGGCGGGCTGTGCCGCACGCTGATGACCGCCAGGGATGTCGACCATGTCGACGGCACGCTCGGGCAGGTGATGGAGAACAAGTTCTACGCGGACCTGGCCGGGACGACCACCACCCAGCAGCGGGTCAGGGTGATCTGCCAGCTCGAGGCGACCCGGGTCGAGCGCGCCGCCGGCGGCTTCGAGACCATGCGTACGATCGCGCCCCCGGTCGGCCGCGGCTGGGAGTGGCTGGTGGCGGGTCCGGCCGCGGGCTGCTGGGACTGGGACGGCGAGATCGCGCTCATCCCATCTCTGCTGGCGGAGAAGGCACAGGCATCCTCGGTGGAGCCGGGCCGCTATGACCTGGTGATCGATCCGTCCAACCTGTGGTTGACCATCCACGAGTCGGTCGGCCATGCCACCGAACTCGACCGCGCGCTGGGTTACGAAGCCGCCTACGCGGGCACGTCGTTCGCAACCCTGGACAGGATCAGGTCACTGTGCTATGGCTCCCCCGCCATGCACGTCACCGGCGACCGCACCGCCCCGCACGGCCTGGCGACGATCGGCTACGACGACGAGGGCGTGCAAGCCGGGCAGTGGGACATCGTCCGCGCCGGAACTCTGGTCGGCTACCAGCTCGACCGCAGGATGGCCGCGCAGAACGCCGTCGCACTCGGCGTGCGGAGTTCCAACGGCTGCGCGTTCGCGGACTCCCCCGGACACGTGCCGATCCAGCGGATGGCCAACGTGTCACTCCAGCCTGCCCCAGGCGGGCCGGCCACCGAAGAACTGATCTCCCGGGTGGAACGCGGAATCTACGTCGTCGGTGACAAGAGCTGGTCGATCGACATGCAGCGGTACAACTTCCAGTTCACCGGCCAGCGGTTCTACGAGATCCGCGGCGGCCAGCTCGTCGGGCAGCTGCGCGACGTCGCATACCAGGCGACCACCACCGATTTCTGGGGGTCGCTGGAGGCCGTGGGCGGCGAGGCGACCTACGTCCTGGGCGGTGCGTTCAACTGCGGCAAGGGCCAGCCCAGCCAGGTTGCCCCGGTGAGCCACGGTTGTCCGTCCGTGCTGTTGCGGGGCGTGAACATTCTCAACACCCAGCGAGAGGCGGGCCGGTGAGCGCGATGCAGTCCCACGAAATCGTCGAGATGGCGCTGGCATCGTCACGGGCCGACGGCGCCGTGGTGATCGCCGGCGAGTCGAGCACAGTGAACCTCCGGTGGGCCAACAACACCCTGACCACCAACGGCGCGGCCCGGGACCGGTCCGTCACCGTGATCAGCGTGGTGGGCCGCGCGTTCGGGGTCCGCTCCGCGAGCAGTGTCTCCGACCGCGACGACCTGGCGAAGCTGTTGCGGCTGTCCGAGGCCGACGCCCGCGAGGCCGGAAACGCCGACGACTACGCCGAGCTGCTCGGTCCCGACGCCGACGGCTACACCGAGGTCACCATGGCGCACCCAGGCGGCGGGACAGCGGTAGCGGCCGCGCACGCAGTAGCGCAGACAACCTTCGCGGACCCCGCGCAACGCACCAGCACCAGCGTGTTCGCCGCATTCGCCCGCGATCTCGGCGACGCCTTCGAGGCGGCGCGGGCCGACGGGCGGCGCCTGTTCGGTTTCGCCCAGCATGAACTGACCACCACCTGGCTCGGCACCTCCGCGGGGCTCCGGCTACGGCACAGCCAGCCGACGGGCTCCGTGGAATGGAACGCCAAGAGCGCCACGCCCGGCGGCTCGGTGTGGCATGGCCAGTCCACGCACGACTTCACCGACGTGTCCGTGCCGGACACCGACGCGCTCCTGCGCCGGCGTCTGGCCTGGGCCACGCGCTCGGTGGAACTGCCGGCCGGCCGCTACGAGACGTTGCTGCCGCCGTCCGCCGTCGCGGACCTGCTCACCTACGCCTACTGGTCGGCCGCCGGCCGCGACGCCGCCGAGGGACGCACCGTCTTCAGCCGGGCCGGCGGGGGCAGCAGAATCGGTGAGACGCTCGGCCCGCCCGGCCTGCACCTGTTCAGCGACCCGTTCGACCCGGAGCTTTCCGCGACCCCGTTCGTGATCGCGGCGTCCTCGTCGGCGACATCCAGCGTGTTCGACAACGGACTGCCGCTGCGACGCACCGACTGGATCATGGATGGCAAGCTGGCCGCGCTGGTCCAGACCCGTGCGTCGGCTCGTGGTGGCGCCCTGGAGGGCCAACGGGCGGGCGACGATCGTGCGATCGCGCGCCCGCAGGCCCCAAGCCCCGGAGCAGTTGCGGTGACCCCGTTCGTCGACAACCTGACCCTCGACGGCGGCGGGACCGCATCCCTGGAAGAGATGATCGCGAATACTTCTCGCGGGCTGCTGCTGACCTGCCTGTGGTACATCCGTGAAGTCGACCCGCAGATCCTCCTGCTCACCGGGCTCACCCGTGACGGCGTCTACCTGATCGAGGACGGCGAGGTCGTCGGTGCGGTGAACAACTTCCGTTTCAACGAGAGTCCGGTGGACCTGCTGGGACGGCTCACCGAGGTCGGGGCAACGGTCCGGACGCTTCCACGCGAGTGGGCGGACTGGTTCACGCTCGCGCGGATGCCGGCGGTGCGCGTCCCCGACTTCAACATGAGCTCGGTCAGTCCCGCCAGCTGACCCGGCCCGGCGCGCAAACTACAGATAGGCGCCGCGACCGAACTGCTCACCGGACTGGGAACCGCTTGGCAGGGCCCGCCGCCGCATCTCCTCCAGCTGGGCCCGCGCGGCCATCTGCTGGGCGAACAGCGCAGTCTGGATGCCGTGGAAGAGCCCCTCGAGCCAGCCGACGAGCTGCGCCTGGGCGATCCGGAGCTCGGCGTCGCTCGGGGTCTGCGTCTCGTCGAAGGGAAGGGTAAGACGGCCCAGCTCGCTCTGAAGCTCAGGGGCCAGCCCGTCGGAGAGCTCTCTGATCGAATTACGATGGATCTCCCGAAGGCGGAGCCGGCTCGCCTCGTCCAGCGGCGCCGCCCGTACCTCCTCCAACAACTGTTTGATCATTGCGCCGATCCGCATCACCTTGTCCGGCTGGGAGACCATCTCCATGAGCGTGTTCGACTGGTCGCCTTCGCCGTCGGTGACGTGGGACGCATCAATGCCGCTGCCGATGGCGCCGGGCACGATCCGCGGGCGAGCACCCGAGGTATCGGTATCCACAGCACCGTCCGGTCCGACGATCACGACCCGCGGGTCCGGTTGATCTGCCATGGGTCCATCCTGCCTGGTCGCGCCGAAAGGCATGCGGGCAGGATGGATGCGGTCCTGATCCGATCACCTTCGGCGACATTTTGCCTCACTTCAAGGACTCACTGTAATCAAGATTCACAGCAAGTAGGACCTTACCCACATGCCCGAGGTCCTCGACATGCCGATGCGCGTCGGCGACCCGCTCGATCGGGACCACCCGATCGACGACCGGCCGGATCGTGCCGGCCTCGACCGCCGGCCAGAACTGCTCACGAACAGCGGCCACGATCGCCGCCTTCTGCGCGTCCGGCCGGCCACGCAAGGACACCGCGTGTACGCCGCCCCGCTTCGCCAACAGCGTCCCGAGGTTCAGTTCGCCCTTTCGTCCGCCCTGGAGTCCGATCACGACGATCCGCCCCTCGACGGCCAGCGCGTCAACGTTGCGCGCCAGATAGGAACCACCCATGTTGTCGAGAATGACGTCCGCTCCGCGACCGTCGGTGGCCTCCTTCACACGGGCGACGAAGTCGTCGTCCCGGTAGGAGATGGCAAGATCTGCTCCGAGTTCGCGGACCCGCGCCAGCTTCGCCGAGCTGCCCGCGGTGGTGACGATCGTCACCGACGGTCGAAGCGCCCGCACCGCCTGGATCGCGAACGTACCGATCCCCGATGCGCCGCCGTGCACGAGGAAGACCTCGCCGTCGCTCAGCCCGGCCAGCCCGAACACCGTCGAGTGGACGGTGGCGGCGACCTCGGGCAGCCCGGCGGCCTCGACCAGCGACACACCCGCCGGTGCCGCAAGCACCTGGGTAGCGGGCACGTTGACCCTGGTCGCGTACCCGCCGCCGGACAGCAGCGCACAGACCTCGTCGCCGACCTGCCACGCCGTCACACCGTCGCCGACCGCCGTGACCAGGCCGGAGCACTCCAGCCCGAGCACCGGCGAAGCGCCCGGCGGAGGCGGATAGAAACCCTGTCGTTGCAGCAGGTCTGCCCGGTTGACCGCGGAGGCGACCACATCAATGGCCACCTCACCCGGGCCCGGGAAAGGTAGATCGGCCACCGCGGCCCAGGACATGACCTCAGGACCGCCCGACGACGTCACTGTCACCGCATGCACAGCGCCACGGTATCCGCACGGCAGCCGTCAGCGTAACGGCAGGGCTGGCACCAGCCTATGCTGGAAACGCCAGACGTAGATCGCAGACACGTAGCAGCAGACGGTAGGGATCCGACGGCCAGTCGGAGAAGATCCCCAGGTTCCGGCACCACTCGCGAGCCGAGGCATCCTCGACATTGATGATGAGGATCGGCGTGCGGGCCGGCCCCGCGGCGTACGCGACCTGCGCCAGGGCGTCGGCCACGAGCGCCCGGCCGACGCCGCGATGACGATCCGCGAGGTCGACCCCGACCCTGGAAATGATCAGTACCGGTGTCTCCCCTCCGTCACCCGCAAAGCTTCCGCTCGATAGCGCATAGTAACCGGCAACGTCGTCTCCGGACCCCCGCCGGATGACCCGGACCCGGTTACGCCCGCTCTGGGCGGCAATGAGGGCCTGCTCCCGCAACCAGGTCGTGGTCGGCAAGGATCCGCAGTCGAACCCCGAGCGGGAATGGTAGGTAGCCAACGTCTCAATGCCGCTGTACCCGTGCCCGTGCGCACCGGCCCCCGGCCCGGCCGTTGCAAGAAGGCTTTCAAGCCCCGCCGGCATGCGCGCGGGTTCGGCCACCAGCGCCCTGACGTCAGCCTCCTGTTCGGCCGAGAGACAGAAGAGTCGACGGTCGGCCAGAAGGTCGGTCGCCGCTCTGGTGGCGTGAGCGATCACGAAGTCGGTGATCGGAATTCCCGCCGCGTCACTGGCCGCGGCCAACAGGCGCCATGCCTGCCCGTCTTCGCCGGTACCGACAGGATCGATGTTCACCATCGACATCCGTGAACCTCCAACATCCCATGACATTACTCAAAGAACTTATATACTATACCCACGGTAATGAACCGTGGGTCGCCGCACCCCTGTCACCGGGCACTCCAAGCACGTTCTCACGCGTTCATCGGTCGGGCTTCACGAATGACTCAGATCGCGGCGGGATCGTGACACCATGGATGCCACCTGGCTACGCGACAGCTCGGTTTCGACGCTTGCGCCCCCGGCCCGCACGCGACCACCGTTGCGCTCACCCCTCTCACCCTCACCACCGTCCGCGCTCCCGGTGGACACGCCGGTGGACACGCCGGTTGGGCGCGAGAAGCCGGCATCGTCTGCACGCCGCCGCCTGGCCCTGAGCCTGATGGCGCTGAGCCTGGCAACGGCGAGCGCCGGCGCCGCGGTGGGCGCCGCCGTCACGACCATCGCCGACCAGCCCCCGGCGGTCAGCGCCGCCGCAGCGACATCAGGATCAGCGGTCGAGGCCAGCGCACCGAACACTGTCGCCGCCGCCGCCATGAAAATCGAACCCAGTGTGGTCACGCTCGAGGTCGTCGGCCGCCAGGTATCGGCGGTCGGATCCGGGGTGGTGATCCGTGCCGACGGCTACATCCTCACGAACAACCACGTGATCGCGAGTGGCGGTACGATCAACGTCCGCATGCAGGACGGTACCCGGTACGCCGCAACGCTCATCGGGCAGAACACCACCGCCGACCTCGCCGTCATAAAGATCAACGCAACCGGACTGACGCCCACGACGTTCGCCGACTCCACGGACGTACGGGTAGGCGATCAGGTTGTTGCGGTGGGAAGTCCGCTCGGGTTGTCCGAGACCGTCACCGCCGGCGTGGTCTCGGCCCTCGGTCGTCAGGTCGACATCAGCGCAGGCACCGCCGGCACGGGCGGCGCCGTGAGATACCAGGCGATCCAGACCGATGCCGCGCTCAACCCGGGCAACTCAGGCGGCGCGCTGGTCAACTCGGCCGGTGAACTGATCGGCATCACCTCGTCCATCGCCACGACGAGCAGTGGGACGAGCGCCTCTCCTGGCCGGCAACAGTCCGAGTCCGGCAACATCGGCGTTGGCTTCGCCATCACCGCCAACCAGGCCCGCCAGGTCGCAGAGCAGATCATCGCCGCGGCCAGCCGCTGACGGGACGGGAGCCGAAGGCGTCATCCGGGGGAAGACAGGCCGGTTCGGGTTCGGGCTCGGCCGGGGCGGGCTCGGTATAGGGCGATGGTTCGCGCGGCGCGGGAGGGAGGTCCGGAGTATCCGGAAGCAGCGGACCCGGGTCGTCCGGAACGGGAACGTCCGGATCAAGCGGAGGCGGCGTGCTGGGTTGGTGCGGACGAACGGCCAGCCGGCGCCGACCACCTAGCGCGTCCGGCCATGCACGCACCCCGGCCCCGATCCTTGATCTGCATCCCCTGTTGCCAGGCACTCTGACGCGCGACGCAACCATAGGGGCGGGGATACCCGGACCAACGGAGACCGGAAACATCGTCGCAAAGATCCAGTACTGATCATAAGACCGCCCGCTGCGTACGCCGAACAGGCCCGTGACGTCGGCAGTTGCGTACAACATCCCGTAAGACCCGATCTTACCATCGGATGACCGAATTATGCCAACCAGGCAGAGACCTCACTCTGGCGGTCGGACATACTTCGACTACATTGCCTGCGGGACTGCACCTCGATGATCGGCTGATTCCTGCCAGATCGTTGGGAATGCGTCGGCCATCGGACGAGCTACGGGAGCACGCCGGTTGGAACGGGACGACTACACCGATGGCGGCACATCCGCCAGCCCACCAACGGCGACTCGACTGTCCGTGACGCCACCACCGACGACCAGCACCGGCGGCACAGCGTATCCGGATGCCGAGGAGGCCGGCTCCCCGGACAGTCCGCGTCCAGAATCGGAGTTCCACGCCTTCTTCGAGCAGTATCATCGCCAGCTCGCACGGCTCGCCTACCTGCTGACAAGCGACCACGACGCCGCCGATGACATCACGGCCGACGCCTTCACCGCCGCCTGGCGGCACTGGGGCAGAGTGCGTCAGGTTGACAACCCGTTGGCGTACATGCGCCGTACGGTCGCGAACATGGCAACCAGCCGGCTGCGGCGGATCATGCGTGAGCGGCGTGGCCTGGGCATGCTCGGCACCATGGCCGAGACCCACTGCGCTGACACCGACGTGCCAGCCGTCGTCGACGTCCGGGCTGCGCTGATGTCACTTCCGACCCGCAAGCGGGAATGCGTGGTGCTCCGTTACGCCTTCGATCTGTCAGAGTACGAGACCGCTCGCACACTGGGCATATCCATCGGCACGGTCAAGAGCCAGACGTCCAAAGGCGCGGGCGAGCTTGAACGACTCCTGGAGACAAGCGTACGCGACACCGAGCGGTTGACGCCGTCCCCACCTGCAGCAGCGCCTTCGGCACAATCAAGGAAGAAATCAGGCGCACGCAAGGGACTACCGCGCCCGCGGCGGGAGGCTGACCCACCGGCCCGACTGCGGGGAGGAGAGGCCACGTGACAGCCGCCCGCCGCAGACGCGATCGTGGTCCTGGTCGCCGCCGCGCCGGCCGCGCTCAGGCGGACGCTGCATCATGGCTGCCGGCCGCGCTGGCCGACGAGGCGTTCACCCATGAGCCGGACAGCGCCAGGATCCGCAGGCGCATGGCCGGCACAGCTGGCACTGCCGGCACAGCTGGCGCAACGCTCTCGTCAGACGCTGGCAGCCGCGATCGCCACGGCGGCATGCGACGCGGCGACGACTCCTGGCCACCAACCGGCCTACGGTCGAGGCCGGACCGCTGGGGGTGGGTGCCCCGCCAGCGTCCAGCAGTGATCGCCGTTGGCATGGCCACCGGCGTGCTGAGCCTTGCCGCGATCACCGTGATCGGCGTGCGGGCGATCACGCTGCAGGACGAACGCCGGGCCATCACAGCTGTGGCGGCATCAGTTCCGCCAACCTCGGCCTCGCCCCACCCCCCAACCACGCCGCCGTCCCCCAAGCCTTCACTACCGGGCGGGCAGCAACAGACCGCCCCGCCATCAACACCATCCGCCACAACCACACCGACAGTCACGACCCCGCGGACCGGTATATCGGCATCAACCAGCGCAATACCACCGATTCAACTTACTCTAGTAACAATTCCAACACAACGGGTTGTTCTTCCCCTGCCGAATGTCATGGACTGGGTACTCTACGGACCTGGCGCTGATGGCAGCGTCCGCGAACGAGCGCGTGCCGCCTTCAGCAACCCCGCCATCGGCCAGCTCGGCATCGTCGGGGCCACCCCGACAGCGGTGACCGGCATGACCGGCCGTTTCGACTGGAGCGGAGGCAGCCCGCAGGCGACCGGTAAGGACTACATCGATCGTCTAGCCGTACCGGCTTCCGGTGAAATCAGGCTGACCATCTCGCTGACGTCCGGCGTGGACGGCCATCTGGACCTCTATCTGGGCACCATCGGGGTACGCGGCATGATCCGAACCGACCTGGACGGACAAGCCGGTCCCGCCATGTCGCTGGCGCCACCCCAACCGGGCCGGTGGACCGACGCGATCGTGCGGATCAACTTCCGAGGAATCGCCGGCCCACACAGTATGACGGTCATGGTGTCAACGGCGGACGGGTCCGGGTCCGGGTCCGGGTCCGGGTCCGGCCAGCCTGCTCAGGGTTTCCAGCGCGGCGGCAGCGGCGGCACCTCGCCCCGGCAACCAGCGGCAGTCTCGGCCGGACAGATCTCGCTCGCCGCCGCGATACTGCTCGGCAGTTAGAACT
>NZ_CAUVXL010000035.1:0-17445 GCF_963555915.1 Protofrankia sp. Cas4 | reverse complement strand
CACCGAACAGTAAGCTTTTGGTGACGTAAAGACATGCTCCGGGTGCGGCAACCATGCGGCCGGCTGGAACGACTGGACATATGAATGTACGGACGGGTCGCCTTCATCAAGATCCTTGTGATCGACGGGGCGCCGTCTCCCCTGTACCGGCCTGCTCGTTCCTCGCTAACCCCCCCCAGCCGGGGCGGGCAGGCCGCTCACCGGGCGCGGACCGGAGAGTAGCGTCACGACCGTGCGCCGAGTCCTCTTCTCACCGTCGTGGCTGGTACGCCACGCACTCGCGCTCTTTCTGATCGGCCTGTTCGCCAGACTCGGCTGGTGGCAGTGGGAGAAGGGGCAGTCTGCCCGCGGTACCCTGCAGAACCTTTTTTACGGAGTCGAATGGCCGATCTTTGCCGCGGCCGTGGTCTTCGGTTGGTGGCAGATGGTACGTGAGGAACGTCACCCGACGCGGGTGAACGAAGCCATGCCGAGGATCGCGCCCCCGCTGGGAGCGAACGACCCGGCTGCTGAGTATCTTGATAAGATCAACATCAGCACCGTCAACACCATCGGCGAAAACACCATCGGCGAAAACAGCATCGACGACGAGGAGGGCGAGGCGGAGTTGGCCTCGTACAACCGCTATCTTGCCGCTCTGCACGAGCGGGACGCGCCATCGGGACCGAGGCCGCGGTGACCATGCCAGCCGATGACGCCACCTTGGATCCCGCCCGGCCTTCGCCTGCGCTGCCAGCGCCAGCCGCCGGGACCGGCCGCAACAGCGAAGAGGCGATCCACGCGGCGCTGCTGCGGTTCCGGGTGGTCGCCTATGTGGTGGGCGTCGGTCTGATCACACTCGTGCTGATAGGCGTGCCACTGAAGTACCTGGCGGACACGCCGGCTGTGGCCGAAACCGTGGGCCCGCTGCACGGCTTCCTGTTCATGATCTACCTGGCCCTGACCGTGGATCTGGCGTCACGCTGCCGGTTTCGCCCCGTCCACACTCTTGCGATCATGATTGCGGGAACCGTGCCGTTCCTGTCGTTCGTGGCGGAGAGGAAGGTCAGCGCTCAGGTACTCGGTGCGCGGCGCCTCGGCCAGGTGAGTTGATCCTGCCTGCCTGCCCGGCCAGCCGGGTGGGCAACCGCTGACGCCGGACGCGGTCAGGAACAGGCGACGTTGGAAATACCGGCAGCCGCGCCCACGACCTGATTGTCGCAGCCGACCACGTTCCCGAGGTCCTTCTCGTGGATGTAAACCCCGAAACCCGCGGCGTTCACTACGAGGGTGTTTTTCCGGATGATATTGTGACGACCCCAGCCTTCTTTCACCACATGCTCCTGGATGCCATCCTTGATGGCCCCGCCGGGCTTACCGGTGTTTTTCTCAACGATCCACCCGTTGCCCTTGAGATCAATCCAGGAGTCGCCCCCGGCATCGGTCATCCTGTCGCTGGACAACATGTTCTCCGAGATGACACCCCCGGCGGTGCCCTCTTTGATGTCGATGTTCTCAGCAGTCGTACCAGCGATGTTGTTGCCGATGATGAAGTTGCGATCGCTGGCGTCCGGGCTACAGTTCGAGATCTTGCACCAGTTACTTTCGGCGCTGCCGACGTAGATACCCTCGCCGAACTTCTCCGACCGGTGTCCGGTGTCACGGACGGTGTTTCCGGTCACCAGGTTGTCCGAACTGAAGTCACGTAGGTGGATGGCCTCGTCCCCGATGGCGCTGACGCTCAACCCGGCAATGACGCTGTGCTGGGTGGCATCCGCCATCACGCCTTTCTTGCCGTTGCGAACGCTGAAACCGACCAGCCGGATGAAAGCCGCATGGTCGAGGTGCAGGATGTAGTCGGTGTCATTCCCGCCGTCCAGCACCGCGTTACCCGAACCGCACAGCCAGATCGGCTGGGCTTCGCTGCCCGCCTTCGTGATGACGAACCCGCCGACATACGTCCCGTCAGCCATCCGGATGACAGAGCCCGGGTTCGCCAACGCCAGCGCGCTCGTGAGGTCGGCGCCGTCGTGAACAGTGGGAGCGCTCTGCGGGCATGTCACCTGCCGTGTCTGGCCGGTAGCCGCGAGACCGTCTGCCAGTGCCGTCGGCGCCTTCGGGGCGACCGGCTTCGCATCATCACCATGACAAGAGGCGGTCACCGCTGCGATGGCGACGGCCGCGGTGGCCGCCACGAGCAGTAGGGACCGCCTCTGACGCATGGTGACAGATGTCACTGAGGGTCCCTGCGCCCGTTACGGTCGCGGCCTCGGCCGTTGCTGTAGGACATCGTCGCCCGTGCCGGCCCGACCGCGTCGAGCTTGATCACCGACACGCCCTCGTCGCTGACGATGGTCGTGGTGTCTTCATCGAGACCGTTCGGGAACGCCTGAGAGTCGGATGCGTGACCGGTCCACTGCGGGAACCGGTCACCTGACGGGGAGGCCTCCGGCAGGAGCGGCGACCGGAGGTCGTCGCCGTAGCCGTTCCCATAGCCGTTGCCGTTCCCATGGCCGTTGCCGTTCCCATGGCCGTTGCCGTTCCCATGGCCGTTGCCGTTCCCATGGCCGTTGCCGTTCCCATAGCCGTTCCCGTTCCCATAGCCGTTGCCATGGACGTTCAACGGGTCGTCCTTGGGCTCTCGAAGCCGGTCGCGCTGGAACCTTACGTCCATGGTCGGGTTGTCGTCATGGCTGACATGAAGACCAGCCCGGTCGAGTACCCGGCTGTTGAACGTCTCGGTCGGGCCGTCCACCGGCGTCTGCCGCGCCGCCGGCACCAGCGGGGCACCCGGAACTGCGGGACCGGTACCGGGGGCGAACCAGGGCGCGTCGGCGGGCCGGGGCTTGCCGCCCGGCCGGTGCTCCGCCGCCGCGATGTCGGCCGCCGCCGCGGTGCGGTAGGTCGTCGAGCGAGGCACAGCCTGCCCCGGGACCACCGGCATCGGCTCGGAAGCAGCCGAAGCCTTCGACCGGACGGCCGCCTCGACCGGTCCCGGCGCGCCCTTCGCACGGCCAGCCTTGATGACGTCGGCTTTCGGTCCGGTGCCTGTGGTCATCCGCTGCACCAACAGGTCCGACTCGGGATAGGGATGCTCCGCTGCCCGCTTGCGCCAGCGCCGGCCGGTCCGCCATCCCAGGATCGGCAGCAGGGCCATGAATGCCCACACGAACAGCGCGGGGTGTCGCTCGAAGATCGAATACCAGGGCCGCTCGACCCGCGGAATCCAGTTCGACACATCGTTGGCTGTGAGAGCCGCGAGGGTGATTCCGGTGGCCTTGTTGATGTCCACCGCGCGCCAACCGCGACCGGACAGGGTGTTGTTACCTATCGTGGTCCCGTCAGCCTGACCCCGAATCGTGATCGCGAACTCCGTCGACCCCGCTATCGTGTTCCGACTGATGACGTTCGTCGGGGCGTCCTGGGTGATGATTCCCATGCGCCCGTCGGACAGCTTGTTGGTAGTGATCGCCGTCCGCTTGGCATCCGGCCCCACCTGTACCGCGGCGTCGGTCACGCCGCTGACGGTGTTGTCGATGATCTGGGTGCCGTTCGCACCGCTCTTGACCACGATGCCCACCGAACTGCCCGAGACCGTGTTGCCGCGGACGGTCCCGTCCTCACCGCCGAGGACCCGAATGCCGTACCGGCCGTTGTCGGTGAGCGTGTTGGCCTCGATGACGGTGCCCTTGACCTGGTTGATCTGCACCCCGGTCGCGGTGGCGACGATGCCGATGCCACGACCGTCCAGGGTGATGCCGTCACCGCTGTTGCCCGAGATCGTGCTGCGCATCACCCGGGAGCCCGACGCGCGGTCGATGGTGATGCCGTCACCGTGGTTGGCGATGGCGGTGCTACCGGAGATAAGGGTGCTGATCGCGTCCCGGTGGACGGCGAGACCGGCACGGTCGTTGCCCTCCAGCCGGACGTTGACCATTTGAATGTTTTCGCTACCGGAGATGTAGGCACCCCACACGTTGTTGATGAACGTGGAGTTGGCCGCGCCGCCGGTACTGGGCTGACCCTTGCTACCCGTCCAGGCGAGCCCACCGGAACGGCCGTTCCAGAAGCCGAGGTTGGACACGCGCGCGTTGCGCACGACCAGCTCGCCACCCATCGTGCGGATGTAGGCACGCCCGTCAACCACGTTGAGGTCGGGTTTGAGTTCCTTGACATCCCAGGATGTGACATTCATCGGTTGCTGGGCGTTACCGCCGTTGATCTCGAGGGCGCCGCGCCAGCTCGTCAGCGCTGCGAACCCCGCGGGGCTGCTGGCCAGACGCAGCGACCCGTACTTCGAGTCGATGATGAGGCGTGCGTTCGGCCCGACCACGATGTTGATCTGCACCAGGAGCGCACCGTCGACCTCCTTGCGCATACCGCCGGCCGCGACAACCTCGTCGACCGTGTAGGGAGCCGGACGTCCCGGCAGCAGCAGGGTGGAGAGGGTGCCCTGGTTCTGCACGATGGCCGGCGCCTTGAGTACGCCGAACTTCGCAAACGTCGCCCGCAGTCGAATGTCTTCGGCGGCGACCAGGTTGGCCTCCCGCTTGGCATCCGCGGAGGTGACCGGCGGCAGCGGCGGCAGTGCCGCCGCCGTTGCCACGCCCACGATGCCTGGAATAGCCATGAAGCCTGGCACGACGACCAAGAACATACCGACGAGCGCGCCGCACACGCGCACGCGCGCCCGCCGCGGTGGCCGGCGGCGGGCGTCGGAGGCCGAACGCTGGGCACCGGAGAGTCTAGACATCGGGGCGATCATGAAACTCCGATCATTTTCGACTCATCCGAACGGACGCGTCTGACTGCCCCTCGCCGCCGATCAGGTCGGCGCGGCGGGTCAGCCAGCCCTGCTTGTTCATGGTGAAGAACGCCCATGTCTTGATCGGAAGTGCGACAACTACGATCATCAGAACGACTACCGGGAGGATGAAGATGTCCCGCGGATGCTCCCGCAGGTGGGAGAATCCACGCACGGCGCGTCCGCCCAGGAGCCATGCGACCGCGATCAGAGGGGCGTTCGCCTGCGGTCGCGCGATCCAGAACCCGAGGTAGGTCATGGCCACCCCCATGGTGACCGGGGTCAGCAGGATCTGGAGAACGCTGATCTGGCAGATCAACGGCTGCCGGAACAGCCAGCCCTTGTAGATCGCCGTGAGGTAACAACGGTAGGAGTTGCGGCTCCAGCGGACCCGCTGCTTGATGAACGGTTTCAACTTGTCCGGAAACATCGAGATCGCACGGGCTGAGTCCTGGTGCATGGTCTTGTAACCGGACGCCAGGGTGAGCCAGGTCAGCCGGCCGTCGTCCCCGGCGATGCAGCGCCGGCCCAGGAAGAACTCGTTCTCCAGGTTGTGGAGCACCGGAGCGATGGCTTCCCTGCGGTAGGCGGCCGTCCGGCCGGAGAGACAGGCGACCGCGCCGGCCCGACCCTGCGCCGGTACGTAGTCGAGGTAGCGGATGTCGACCAACCAGTTCGCCACCCGGCGCCAGACGCTGGTGCGCGCGTTGTAGACGCTCTGGCGGGTACCGACCCCGCCGACCTTGGGATCGACGAAGGGCATCTGGACCGCGGCGAGCAGGCCCGGCTCCCAGGCCGTGTCGGAGTCGCAGAGCACCACGATCTCCTTGGTGGCCGCGGCGATGCCGACGCCCAGCGCCGACCGCTTGCCCTCGTGCACGAAAGGCATCACCCGCATGACCGGATTTTGCCGAGCGTGCCTGGTCAGCCGCTTGATGAGTTCGACGTCCTCGACATCCGGGACGATGATGAGCTCATCAGGACCCTGGTCGAGCCAGGTCTTGAGACAGCGTTCGATGACGTCAGGGTCTTCCCGGAAGGAGGGAACGACGACGGACGTCGAGGCGCGGAAGTCATTCTCGATCGGCTTGTAGCGAGAGGACAATAGCCGTCGGAACAACCACACGGACCACGAGACCACTCCCGCGATCCCCAGGGGAACGACACCCCAGTACGATCCGATGCGGTCGATCACGGAACTGAGCACGTCCATTGCCTAACGGTTTCCCTCCGGAGGCTTGCCGAAAGACCTACCCGAGAAACTGTAGATGTCCGTCGGCCTACCCTCTTCATGTCGGCCAAAGAATGGTCGTCTGACGTGAGGGCCGAACAACCCCCACTCCCGATAGCAGTGCGGGGGGCACGTTAGCAGTGTGACGCAAATCGCACGGACACCGGGGGTGCCGTTGCTACCGAACGCGCTTGTACCGCTACAAGAAACGCCGATTACGTTGAGTAATTTTACTTTAGGTTCACCAAGTGCAAGCATAATCTTTCTTCTCCGCGGCACATGGTCCGAACGTGACGCACGTAAACGGATCATGTCAATCCCGCGACACCCAAGGTAACATTCCTGTCAACTGGGGGTTTGCAACATATCATGGAAGCAACAACAGTTGTCGGTCCGTTGAGAATTTCAGTGATCGGAACCGGCTATCTGGGCGCGACCCACGCCGTCTGCATGGCCGAGCTGGGGTTCGAGGTCATCGGTGTCGATGTGGACCCGAACAAGATCGCCCGTCTTGCCGCCGGTGAAGTGCCCTTCTTCGAGCCCGGACTGGAGGAACTGCTCCGCAAGAACCTGGAGTCCGGCCGCCTGTCCTTCACGACCTCCCTCGCGGAGGCCGCGACCGGGGCCGACGTCCACTTCATCTGCGTGGGCACTCCGCAGCACCCCGGCTCGAACTCGGCGGACATGCGTTACGTCGACTCCGCGGTCAGTGGACTGATCGCGGGCGGGCTTCGTCCCGGCTCGCTGGTTGTGGGCAAGTCCACGGTTCCGGCCGGAACCGCCGCCCGGCTCGCCGACTGGCTGGGCGCCCAAGCGCCCGGGGTAGAACTCGCCTGGAACCCCGAGTTCCTGCGGGAGGGCTTCGCCGTCGACGACACGCTGCGCCCGGACCGGCTCGTCTTCGGCGTGCGGGCCGACGGCACGGCGCAGGAGACGCTGCGCCGGGTCTACGGATCGGTGATCGACGCGGGAACTCCCGTCGTCGTCGTCGACTACCCGACCGCCGAGCTTGTCAAGGTCGCGGCGAACGCGTTCCTCGCCACCAAGATCTCTTTCATCAACGCCATGGCCGAAATCTGCGAGGTGACCGGAGCCGACGTCACCCACCTGGCCAAGGCCATCTCGTACGACACCCGGATCGGCGGCCGCTTCCTGCACGCCGGCCTCGGTTTCGGCGGTGGCTGCCTACCCAAGGACATCCGGGCCTTCCAGGCACGCGCAACCGAGCTCGGCGCAGGTGAGTCCGTGAAGTTCCTCGCCGAAGTGGACGCCATCAACCTCCGCCGGCGCAGCCACACCGTCGCGCTCGCCACCAGGCTCCTGGGCGGGCGCGCTACCGGCAAGAAGGTCGCGGTCCTCGGCGCGGCCTTCAAGCCCAACTCCGACGACATTCGTGACTCCCCGGCACTGGCCGTGGCGAGCGCCCTGCACCAGGCCGGTGCAACCGTCGCCGTCTATGACCCGGCCGCGATCGAAAACGCCCGGCGGATGTACCCGGACCTCACGTACGCCGACAACGCCGTCGACGCCGCGACCGATGCGGACATCGTCCTGCACCTCACCGAATGGATGGAGTTCCGCGAGCTCGCCCCGGCCGCCCTGACCGCGGTCGTCTCGACCCGCACGATCATCGACGGCCGGAACACCCTCGACCCCGCCCAGTGGCGTGCCGCCGGCTGGGAGTACCACGCTCTGGGCCGGCCGTAGGCCCGTCGGCGACCTGCTCCAGCCACCCGATCCGTCCGGGCGTCCAGTCGTCCAGTCATCCGGTGTCGGTGTCGCTGTCGGCCGGAGCGTCATACCTTGATCGGTATGGCGCTCCGGATCGGCAGGCGAAACGATGCGGACAATTGCCGGGCCGGTGATCGACGAGTTTCGTCAGCAGCATCCGTACAACCACCGTGAGAATCATCTGCCGCTATAAAGATCCCGGCCGGCTCGGCGAGATCGCACCCGATCGGGCGCCGCGACAGCCGATATTCCGCGAGTCCGCCGTACTGGTACCGTAGGCGGGAGAATTTCGGAATTGACTGTGAATCTGGTGATCATACATACAGTGATCATGAGTACAGCGGCGGACCGCCGGGGGTCGACAGATGAACGATGGGAACGGATCGTACCTGCCTGACGTACCTGGCCCGTCAACCACCCGGTCAACTGACCGCGGGATCATTGTTCCATCACCGCCGGCCCGAACCCGACGGGCTGTGCTGGGTTCGGCACTCGGCCTGCTGGGCGTGGCCGCGGCGGGTTGTTCGAAGCCCAAGCGTCCCTTCGACCCGGCCAGCGAGACTCTTCCGCCGGACCCCGCGGCGCCATCCGGCGCCGCTACGAACGCGGCACCGCAGTTCTTCGACACCGGCGCCGCGGATTTCTTCGGCAAAGGTCTCGTTCCGGAGCAACGCGCGACCTTCGGTCTGGACCGGGCGCAGATACTGCCCTCCGACGACCCGCGTTTCCAGAAGATCGTCCGGGTATCACTGCCGGCGGGCGACACGTTCAACAACCCCGATGCCGAGGTTTACAACGACGGTAACACCTATGGCGGCTCCCAACTGTTCGTCGCTATGGACGGCCGGCCGACCTACGAGATGTACCTGCGCTACTACGTACGCTTCCCGCATGATTTCGACTTCAACAAGGCGGGAAAGCTCCCCGGATTCTACGGGGTCATCTACAACAAGGGCGAGGACAAGCGCACCGACACCGACCGAAATGGTTTCGCCAGCCGGTTCGCCTGGCGAAAGGACGGTGAGGGCATTGTCTACTCGAACACCGCCCGCCCGGACACGCCGATCAAGGTCTCCGGCAAGAAGACGTGGACGTGGGAGACCGGCAAGTGGATCTGTGTCGAGCAGGGCGTCC
This sequence comes from Protofrankia sp. Cas4, assembly GCF_963555915.1. NCBI lineage: Bacteria > Bacillati > Actinomycetota > Actinomycetes > Frankiales > Frankiaceae > Protofrankia > Protofrankia sp. Cas4. The sequence goes on along the minus strand of NZ_CAUVXL010000035.1, from coordinate 8,566 downwards.
GGATGAACTTCGAAACCGTCTCCCAGGGGCTGCTGGCCGTCTGGATCGACAACAAGGACACTTTCAAGGAACACGGCTATAACCCGCGTATCTCCGACAAGGTCCGCATCGGTGGCATCATGTTCTCGGCCGTGTACGGCGGTGGGGACCGATCATTTGCTCCCAAGACGGATACCACGATCGATTTCGCCGCCTTTGCCATGGCAGAACAGCGAGTGGGTCCCCTGCCCGACCCTTCGCGCTGAGATCCACCCCCTGTTGCGGGGTGCGCCGATTTCGGGCACACGGCGTGCCGTACAACTACACGGGGCGACATCCACGGTAGAACGTCCTCCATCCGCATGTGAGTAATCCATGGTCCTGGAGGCGTCATGTTCCCGGTTGCCCTGTTTCACCCCGAGTCAATCAGATTCACCGTGCGGAGACGACAGGTCCACCGACGGAGCCTCGTCCGGGGCGTCGCACTGGCGATGGGCCTGCTGGCCACATTCGCGGCCGTTTCCTGGGGCTCACCCGCGGTCGCCCAGACGCGGGCCGGGACTCCACTGCCCGCGACGCACTGGTACATGGTCCCCACCGCCGCCAACGGCTGCCAGCTCAACCTGCGGTCCGGTCCGGCAACCGGCTACCGCCTGATGGCCCACCTTGGCGGTTGCGCGAGCGGACCGTGGTGCTGGTACCAAGAGCGTGACTGTGCCCGTGGAACGGTGGACGAGGTGATCGGCGGGCGCTACACCTGCCTCGACGGGCAGCGCCGCGCCGTCACATCGGATCGCTGGACAGTCGTGGCGCTGACCAGCTTCAGGTGGGCGTATGTCGCATCCCGCTGCGGGTGGGCACGCCAGCTGTGACCGACCGGGGCGATGCCAGCGAACCCTTCAGGTGCTAGCGAACCCTTCAGTTCACTGGTAGTGAGCACGTTGCCACAGAGATGACTACCAGGTGCTTATCGGACGCTACGAATAGTGGTAAGACGGACGGTGACAACGGCGTCACACATAAGGAATCCGATGATGACCACGGTTCGCCCTCTCGGCGGCAGCGCAGTGGAGAGCCTCGCTGCCGCCCACGCTCATTTCACGGCAACATACGACCTGGGATTTGTCGGTCTGTCCTATCTGCTGGCCGCCGTAGGTTCGTTCGCGGCCTTGGCGAGCGCGGCCCGCATCCGCGCGACCCGCGGCGGCAGGCGACTGCGGTGGATCACAGTCACCGCAGTGGCGCTCGGCGGCGGAGCGGTCTGGTCCATGCATTTCGTCGGCATGCTCGCCTATCATATCGGACCGGACATCACGTTCAATTTATCTGAAACACTGCTGTCCCTGGGTATATCCATCGCCGGTGCCGCCCTCGGCCTCTGCGTCGTCGGGACCAACCCGTTCAACACGACCCGGTTGATTACCGGCGGGGCGTGCACCGGCTTTGCGATCACAGCGATGCATTACACCGGCATGGCGGCCATGCGCACATCGGGAACCGTGACCTACCGAATGCCGGTCGTCGTCCTGTCCGTCCTCATCGCGGTGTTCGCGGCCACCATGGCGTTCTGGATCGCCCTGCACGGTGTAGGTCGCGGGCCTGGTCCACTCGGACTTCACCGAAGCGCCCGGGCCGACCTCCAGACGTCGTCGGAGGATGGCACCTTCCTCGGTTCCCTGGGCGGTGCCCACCACGTCATCACAGCGTCCGCAGTGATGGCCCTGGCCGTATGCACGATGCACTACACCGCGCTGGCGGCCACCCAGGTCACACCCGAGCCCAGCCTGCGCCCCCCGCTTGGATTCGATCCGTACTCGCTCGGAATCCTGACGACCTTCGGATCATCGATCATCCTGTTGTTCATCATTTTCGCGGCGCTCGGCGGAGTCGGCGAACCGGAGCTCGTCATTCGGCGCATCAGACCGAAAGGGGGGCAGCGGCCGTCCCGCGTCCACCGGGATCCCGCCGGCCGGGGTTCACCTGACGAGCGGTTCTTCCTCGACAAACCAGCCGGGATCAACGTCGATGAAATCGCCTTTGGACGCGGTCGGACCGTCCATACCCCCGCGAAGCAGCCGGCCACGGCAACGCAACGCCCCTCGGGGCTGCCGCGCCGACGCTGATCCGAGGGTCAGCGTCGCGGCGCCCGGCCAGAGCGGGTGGACCGGGCGGCAAGCCCTGGCTGGCACTCCGCCAGATGCGTGTCAAAACCGTTCAGGTCCTGCCAGGTGACATGGCAGACCCGGCAGTGAGTGGCGTCCGGGTCGGTCCATCGGGCGCTGCAGCCACCGCATGATGCAGTCACCGGTAGGTCACGGCCTCGGGCCGGCTGACCGGCATTGCGGATCGGCAATGGCAGCATCGGCTGGGCCCGCCGCGGCGCGCGGGTTGACGGGGTTTGGCGTCGGATCGGCACCCGGTCATCCTGTCTCAGAACGTGACAACCGTCGCGCAACCTTTTCCGACGGGTGTGGCAACGAGACTCAACGCCTCCCGCCAATACCATCCGTACAGGAAGGACTACACAACAGCGTCCACCGATCCTTGACGGTGGCCGCCCCAGCGAGGCCGTCGCCGACGCTGGTCAGCCATTCCCGCGGACCAGATCCGCAATATTGCCGAGAAACTTCCGCCGCCCGTCCGTGACCTGGTAGAGGTAGATATCACTACCCAGTACGTCGCCGGTCGCGCTGAATTTTATTTTTTTCGTGATGCCCTCGAATTCGAATTCTCTGCTGAAATCAGGACCACGAAAGGTATCGGCGACCGACTTGCGGGTGACATTTCCGCCGAGGCCCTTCAGGACCTGGATGACGACCCCGACGGCATCGTAGGCGTCGGCGGCGTAGAAATCCAGCTGAGTGCCGGGAGTAAGCTTCCCGTATGCCTGGATGAACCGCTCCACCCGCGCATCGTGTGGAATATCGGCTACTCCGCGGCATGCGCAGGTGAGAAAGACACCTTCGACGTTATCCTTTCCCGCCTGGCCAATCAGCAGATCCTGGTTACTGCCGTCGCCGCTCATTATATAGCGATGGAAATTTCGACTCCGGAGAACCTTGATAACCTCGGAGAACTCCGCCGAGTAACCAGAATAGTGGACCATGTCGTACGAACTGGACTCCGGAATAATCTTCGCGTAGTCGGCGCCCGGGGTGAGTGCCACGGCGGTTACGGTGACCGGCAGATTTTTTTGCTGCGCTATTATGACGAGCTGTTTTCTCAGCTCTTCGGCGAGACCCCGGCCGTACGGATTGCTGTCATCGTAAAGCAGCAGGACGCGCCGGGCCTCCCGTTTCAAAGTCATGTACTCCGCGGTCTGCGTCCCCTGCTCCGTGTCCGGCGGAACGGTCCGGAAGAACGTTTTCGCACCAACATGTGTCAGCTCCTGCGCGGTGGCCGACGGGCTCACGGCCACCAAGCCGGCATCGGAGTATTTCAATATGCTGGTCTCCGCCGGCCCGGAGAAGGTGGGGCCGATGACGGCCACGACACGCTGATTGTCGATGAGTTCCTGGGCTGCGCGGGCACCCTCCGCCGCCAGGCCCTGGTCGTCCGACTCGGCTATCGCCAATCTGAATGGAAGATTCGGATCGTCGTTCGCAACATTGACAGCGGCCTGAGCGCCCAGCTGGGAACTGCGACCGAGCGCGGCGTTCGCACCGCTCAACGCACCCTGGAAACCAATCACGTACGTGGGTTTCACGACCGGTCCGGGATCATCCACAATGGATGGGATGGCGGCGGCCAGGATTGCGATCACCGCAAGTGCGCCCAGGCTGGTCACTATCCGAACACGGGGCCGCCACCGACGAAAAACCCTACCGGGTCCGCCCTTTCTCTTTTCTTTCTCCTCTTCCTTCTTGCCCAGAGTCGACGGGTCCGATTGGGCCGGCAGCGGCTCCGACGGAATGATCTTCAGGACGGCCGTGTCGACGGACACGGTAAGGCGCAGCAGCCGCTCGACCGCCTTTTCCCGCTCCGGCCCGAAGACCTGGTCGCGAAGGATCTCGGACAGCAGATTCTGCGGATCCTGCTCCAGCGCATGATCCTGCAACAGTCGGTGTAACAGCTCCCCGGTCAACGGCCGCTGCTCGGGATCCTTGTGCAGCGCCGCGGCGACCAGCGGGCGCAGCCCGCCATCCAGATCGGTGAGGTCCGGCTCCTCATGCACGGCGCGGTAGAGCAGCACATCCCGCGGCCCGTCCCCGTGCGGTCGCCGGCCGGTGCCCGCATACGCGATCAGGCCGCCCCAGGCAAAGACGTCCGCAGCCGGAGTGACGCTGTTGTAATTCTTGATCTGCTCCGGTGCCATGAACGCCGGAGTGCCGAACAGGCCTGTCTGCTGGGTGGCCGCGGTCGTGGCGTCCACAGCACGGGAGACCCCGAAATCGATGATCCTCGGGCCCAACGGGGACAGCAGCACGTTCGACGGCTTGAGATCGCAGTGCACGATCCCGGCGTCGTGAATAGCAATCATCGCGACCACGACCGCCACCGCGAGTTGATGAAGCTCAGCACCTGCGAGCGGACCGCGGCGCTCGACCGCCGCACTGAGCGTCGGACCGTCCACAAATTCGGTGACGATGTACGGCTGCTCGGCGTCGGCATCGACGTCCAGCACCGGAGCGGTACAGAACGGCATGACCTGCCGAGCGTTCCTCGCCTCCCGCCGGAACAACGTGCGGAACGTGGGGTCGCCGGCGATCTCGGGCCGGATGGCTTTGAGGGCGACCACCCGACCGTGGGGATCCTCAGCCCGGTAGACGATGCCCATGCCCCCGGCACCGAGCCGACCGTGAAGGACGTACGGGCCAATCCGCTCCGGATCTCCGGGGGACCGCCCGGCGGGAGTGGTCACGATCGCCCGGCGGATCGGACGGCAAGAAACAGGACTACCGGCCCTGCCACAGCGCAGGACAAGCAGCAGGCAGCCGGCCCGCGCCGCCCCATCATCGGGATCCTCCTGTCGCCAATGACCCGTAGTCTGCCATCACAGCGACGCGGATTGGCCGCGGTAGGTCAGAACGGGACGTGACGGCGTACCTCGGTCCGATCAACCGCAACCGGTTCTCCGGCCCGTTCAGACGGTCAAGCCGTCAGGCGGTCAAGCGGTCAAGCGCTCTCAGGCAGTCAGAGAGTCAGACAGTCGGAGAGTCGGACGAAGCGGAAGCCGGCTCCGCTCAGTCGGGGCAGCGCGGCGGCCATCCCCTTGGCGGTACCGCCAAGGGGATGGTTCATATGGCCGATGATGATGGATCCCGGTCGTGCCGTGAGAACGGCCTTCTCAACCTGGTCGGGCGGGTAGGTCGCCCCGGCATCGCCGTTGACGTCAAAGTTGACGATGTGTTCATCGAGGTCTGCCACGATACGCGTCGCGATGTCGTCGCAGTGTGCCGTGCCCGCCCGAAAGAACCGCGGCGGACGTCCGAGGAGCGCACTCAGTTTGTCCCGGTTTCCGGCGACCTCGTCGAACACCTCGCCGGCATCATGTGTACCCATGATCCCGTAGGCGGACTGACCGGACACCGACAGCGGGCGATGTTGTGTGCCGTGGTTGCCGATCTCGAACAGCGGATCGGCTGCGAGCTCGATGAAGACCGGACGGTTGGCGTCAATCCAGCGGGAGTTGAGGAAAAGAGTGGCGGGCACCCGCTGCCGACGAAGGAAATCGATCAGCTCCTGATCGTAACCGCTGCCGAGCGGCCCGCCACACGCATCGAACGTCAACGCGATCGTCCTGCCCGTGGTGGGCGGCAACATCGTGGTCACGCCGGGAACGTCGAGGCCCCAGGCGACAGGCCGGATGGAACCGTAGCGGGCGATCACCTCATCGCGGGTCACCCCACCCGCCACCGGTGTCGGTGTCGGTGTCGCTGTCGGGCTGGCCGGCACCGGGCGGGTCGAGGACACGGCACCCACCGACCCGGGCGGATCGGGCCGCGGCAGCCCCCGACGCCCCCGCCATGGTCGGGTGGAGACGGGCTCCGGCACGCCGGGCGATCCGCCGTGCGGCGCGGCGCAGCCAACAAGAAACGGACCGGCCACGCCAGCCGCCAGCAGTGCCCGGCGACTCAGTGGCAAGCTGTCCCCCAATGCCGATCGGCCGCGACCATGGTTACCGCTCGAACCCGAACCATCGGGGCCGGGTAGGACCAAAGGTCATGAGTGTGACGTCATGAGTGTGGCACAGCGGCCCGCTGTCCCGCCTGAACATGATCCTCTTGTCGAAGATGTAACCCCGCTGGCTATCTGATGGGTGCAGGAAAACGTCGGCGACGAGTGCAACGGTGGAGCGGTGACGCCCAGTGGTGGATGGGATGTCGTGGATCCGGCGTCGGTCATCGGGCGCGGCGCAGCAGGCTCGCGTCGAAGCGGAGCCCGGTGAGAATGCCGGCGACGAGACGCCGTCCCCGGTGCCGCATCTGCACGTGGTGTCCGACGACACCTACTCGGGCTGGGAGGAGATCTACCGTGACAATGCGGACCGGATGTACCGGATCATGTACGCGAAGGTCGGTAACCGGGCGGACGCCGAGGACCTGACAGCCGAGGTCTTCATGGCTGCGCTGCGTCCGCTGCGAGTCTCGGCAAGTGTCGGTGAGGTACGGGCATACCTGCTTGCGACCGCCCGCACGGTCCTGGCGGCGCACTGGCGGCGCACGCTCGGCCTGGAAATCACCACTCTTGATGAGGAGCGCGTGCAGAGGGCGTTCGGCGAGCCGGCCGTCTGGCTGGACGCGCCCGCGCGGGCCGAGGCCATCCTGACGGAGTTGCCGCCGCGGTACCAGCGCATCCTCCGGCTGCGGTTCCTGGACTCGCATTCGGTCCGAGAGGCAGCGGCCGAGCTGGGGGTGAGCGTGGCGAACGCAAAGGTCCTCCAACACCGGGCCTTGCGCTATGCGGCCGAGGTCGCCCAGAGGACGGAGACGTGAGGATGCGCGGCGCGCGGAGGTTCATTGACGATCTGATTGGTGAACGTCGCCCGACGCCGTTCCGCGCCAAGCCCGAGGATGTCGCGCCGATACGGACGGCGATCGTGCTACGGGCCGCGCGGCCGGGCGGTGACGCGCCCCGCGCGGAGTTCATCGCGGAGCTGCACCAACGGCTGGCGTCCGCCCGAGGGGAACCTGAGGGCTGTGGATCTGCAGGTGACGGTCCGGCTGACGGTGCGGCTGACGGTGCGGCGGCGCCACGGCGGGCCGGAACGCGTCGGCGATTCGTGCAGGGGACGTCGGTGGCTGCCGGTGCGGCCGCCATCGGCGCCGGCCTCGAGCACCTGTGGGAGGACGGCGGCCCCGCAGCGGAAACCGTCGTTGCGGCGGGCGGCACGGTGGTGCCCAACGTCGGGGCCTGGTGGACCGTCGCGACCAGCCAGGACCTGCCGGAAGGAGGAATACGCACGTTCGACCTCGGCACTGTGACCGGATTCGTGGAACGTGTCGGCGGCCAGGTGCACGCCGTTTCCGGTGTCTGCACACATCAGGGATGCCAGCTGGCATTGGACGCTGCGGTGCGGCGCCTGAACTGCCCCTGTCACCGGACTGTCTTCGCCATGACCGGCGAGGTGGTGCGGTCACAGTTGCGACCGCCGCCACGGACGCTGCCGGAACTGAAAGTCCGTGAGGCCGGCGGCGTTGTGCAGATCTACGCCCCCCCGAAATCCCTCTGACGATCGGGTTCCGCCCGGCACGCCGTAACCGGACGCCCTATCTACAGGTGAACGGTCTGCACAGGAATCGACCACGACACGACTGACCACGACAAGAAGGCCCGGATAACGGGCCGGACAGGGACGTAATGACAGGGTTTTCCACTGGCCGGTACCGCACGAGACGTCTGGTGACTGCCGCGGTGCTGACGGCGGGAGCAACCGTGCTCGCAGCGTGCGGTTGGTCCACGCAGAACGCACCAAGCACACCAAGCGCACCAAGCACGCCAAGCACGCCAAGCACGCCGACGGCGCCGGCAGCCACCGGCCATGTTTCCATCAAGAACTTCGCGTTCTCACCGGCGACGGTGACCGTACCGGCTGGCACCACGGTCATCTGGACGAATGAGGACTCCGACGCACACACCGTCACCGACAAGGGCGGGATGTTGCATTCCCCGACGTTGGATACCGGGGCCACCTATCAGTACACCTTCACCACGCCCGGCCAGTACTCCTACCTGTGCTCCATCCATCCTTTCATGCTGGGCACGGTGGTGGTGACGCCATGAGCAATATCCGCCCGGGTATGACACGCAGGCAGCGCCCAGGATAGGCGCGGCAGCCTTTAAGTAACTCACCCGTCCTGCGTACGACAGCCGCGGTGCTTGCCGCCGGCGCGCTCGGCGGTTTCATCCTGTCCCGGACGGTCGGCGTCTTCGGGTTCGTCGAACGTGGTCTGCAACCCTCGCCTCAGGCAATCGCCAGCATCCTCCTGGAAATCGCGACCCTGCTGACGCTCGCAGTCCCCATCGCCGGCCACAGGTGGCCAGTCCGCAGCGTAATCGGCCAGCACCGCCCGGCCGGCTGACCGCCCCAGGGCCGCCGACCGCACCAGGGCCGACCACTCCCCGCTATCACGTGCTCTCAGGGAAC
>NZ_CAUVXL010000034.1:16544-48511 GCF_963555915.1 Protofrankia sp. Cas4 | reverse complement strand
ATGTGGATCAGATCGGCGAAGTGGACGATCTGATCTCGCAGGTGGACGCGGCGTTGAACGATCTCGGCGTGCGCGGGAAGGTGGCGCCGGACAGTCGGGATCGTCCCCGGCGGACCCGCTCGACCCGGCGGCGGCAGGATGCCCCGGACCTGCCCCGACTGCCGGTGGACCGGCGGACCGTCGGGCGGACGTTTACCGGATCGGACGGGACGGTGTGGCGGCCGTCGATGTTCCTGACGTTGACCTGCGACTCGTACGGCCGGGTGAACTCCGACGGCACGCCGGTGGACCCGGACGGTTACGGCTATCGGCGGGCGGCCCGGGACGCGATCCACTTCCCCAAACTCGTGGATCGCTTCTGGCAGAACCTGCGCCGGGCCGTGGGGTACGACGTCCAGTACTTCGCCTGCCTGGAACCGCAACGCCGGTTGGCGCCCCATCTGCACGCGGCGATGCGCGGCACGATCCCCCGGGTGCTGCTCCGCCAGGTCGCGGCGGCGACCTATCACCAGGTGTGGTGGCCGGCCTGTGACCGGCCGATCTACAGCGTGGATCGATTGCCGGTGTGGGACGACGAAACGGACGGCTACCTCGACCCGGACTCGGGCGCGCCGTTGCCGACCTGGGATGAGGCGTTGGACGCGATCGGCGACGATGCCGAACCTGCCCATGTCGTCCGCTTCGGGGTGCAGGTTCGCGCCGACGGGGTGACCGCGACCAACAGCAACACCAGCCGGTTGATCGGCTACCTGTGCAAGTACCTGACGAAGTCGTTGGACACCTGCCACGACATCGCCAGCGACGCACAGCGGGCGCATGTTGACCGGCTTGCCGACGCGCTGCGGTACGAACCGTGCTCGCCGGGCTGCGCGAACTGGCTGCGTTACGGCGTCCAACCGAAAAACCCCCGCGGCGGGCTCGTGCCCGGCCGGTGTAAGGGCAAGGTCCACCGGCGCGAAACCCTCGGTTTCGGCGGACGCCGCGTGCTGGTCTCCCGGAAGTGGTCCGGGAAAACCCTACTAGGACGTTAACCTTAGTACATGGAAAATCCGCGCAAACGAGGTGGTATCTACTCCCGACGGTCGGTGCTGGACGACCGACACGGCCGGTCGGTGTCCGAGCAGCAAGAAGCCGGCCGTGCCGACTTCGACACGTACGGATGGGACCTTGCCGAGACCTACGAGGACGACGGCAAGTCCGCCTCACGGTTCGCGACGAAGACACGGGACGACTGGCTCCGCGCACTCGCGGACATCGATGCTTGCCGCCTCGACGTGCTGTGGTTGTGGGAGCCCAGCAGAGGAGACCGCAAACTCACCGAGTGGGCCGGATTTCTGGACCTGTGCCGTGATCGGGGAGTACTGCTGCACATCGGTTCACACGGACGGACCTACGAGCCCGCGAACGCCCGCGACCGGCGCACGCTCGCCGAAGACGGTGTCGATTCCGAGTACGAATCCGAGAAGACCTCGAAACGGGTACGACGCGCACTCGCCGCGAACGCCGTCAACGGTGTCCCGCACGGCAACGTTCCCTACGGCTACCGGCGTACTTACCACCCGAAGTCCGGCATCCTCATCGGGCAGGAAGCCGACCCCGACCAGGCCCCGATCGTCGCCGAGATCGCGGCCCGCGTCGCCAACTCCGAACCGATCATCACCATCACCAAGGATCTCAACACCCGAGGCGTTCCATCACCGGCAGGCCGGCAGTGGACCCGCGCCGTTGTCCGCAGGATCGCCACCCACGACCGGTACGTCGCCCGACGTACCTACCAGGGCCAAGTCTTCGCCGGACAATGGCCCGCCCTCATCGATGAGGCCACCTTCGCCGCCGCCCGGCGCGTCCTCAGCGACCCATCCCGCAAGACGACCCGCCCCGGCCGCCAAAAATGGCTCCTGTCCTACTTCGCCACCTGCGGCCAGACCGTCAACGAGGACGGGAAAGTCGACCCCCACGGAACGATCTGCGGCGCGGCCCTGTGCGCCATTCCCGCTCACTCCCACCACAGCACACCGGGCTATCGCTGTTCCACCACCGGCGGACACGTCCAGGTCAACCAGCCAGGCATGGACGATCTGATCGAGGATCTCGTTTGCCATCGCCTCGCGAAACCCGACATCTACGAACTAGTCGCCGCGCCCGACGACTCCGTGATACTGACCGCCCGGGAGGAAGCCACCGCGCTCAAGGAGCAGCTCAACGGCTACTACGACGCCGCCGCACGCAAAGAACTGTCCCCCGCTGGGCTTATCGCGATGGAACAACGGTTGCTACCGCAGCTTGCCGACGCGGAACACCGTGCCATGACCATCGCCGTCCCCCGAGCACTCCGAGACATGATCACACCAGGTATGAGCATCGCCGATGTCCACGCCCGATGGAAAGATCGCACGATACCCGCCAAACGCGATATTCTACGCGCTCTCTTTATCGACATCATCGTGTTGCCGCACCCGAACCGCGGTCAGAAAGGACCCGACGTCCCACCCGCCAGGGTACGGCCCACATGGCGCACCTACCGCACCGCCGACCCTCACCCCTAAGCCCCGCTCACGACCGCAGGACACGTGCAATCTGCGTCGCCACCCCACCAGGCAGTTCCGGAGCACACGCCAACATGTCCGCCATCCACTGTTCCCGCTCACTGACCATCACCGCCGTGCGCTGACCATCCGTCCACGGCCGGTCAGTGGTGGCCCACCCGCCCACCCCCTCCGTGGTCACCACAACCGCATCACCACCTCCTACCGTGATCGACGCCGACAACCGAGACTCGGAACCTTCGATGCTCACTCCACCGCCGACCACCGCCGTACCCGGCTGATCCCCGCCCGGCCCCTCTGGCTCCCAATCACCGAACAGCAACGGCTGAAACGAACCGGCGGCATGCATGCTCACGGCCCGGCCGACCAGGTGCCCCCATCGCAGTCATCGGCCCGTTCCCGCACCGCATCGGCGAGGAACCGTTCGACATCGCCGTGATGCCCGACCCCGGCGAACCGCCAATAACCCACATGCTCCACCGCCCCGTCGACCTCCGGGCGTCCCCACGCGTCCCGGGGCACCCCGTCCGGGAATCGGCCGGCCTGGTTATACCGCCGCCGCGCCGCCCGCAACGCCCCGAACGTGGTGGAGTAGCGCCGCGATTTCGTCAGCCAATGCCCCCCGAACCCGAAACTGTGCGCCCACCGGCGTAACCCGCTCCGCCCGCACGGCTGCCGGTTCGCGGCCTGATCGACCGCGGCGGCGAACCCGTCCCAACCCCCCAGCCGCCAGCACGTCGCCACCAGCCGGCGGGCATGCCCCCGCAACCCCAACAGCTCCAGCTGCGCCAAGCTCCGAACCGGACGGTCCAACCGGCCCCCATCATCAACGCTCTTCGTCGCATACTTCGCGATGTAGTTACCGACCGCGTCCGGGGTCGCCGTCCCCCCCGACCCGATCGGGCGAATATCGACCTGCACACCCCAGCGCACCACCATCACGCCCGCGCCCGCCGCGTCGGTGTCGCGCTCCACCGACCCGTCCCCACCGGTCACGGTCCCGCCGCCGGTCACACCGAGCACGGTGCGCGGATCCGGACAGACCAACTCCACCGTGGCGATCACCCGAGCCAGAGTGTCGGCCAGCAGCGCCCCGGTCGCCCACTCCGGTGGCGCCGCGAAATCGTCGGGATCCTCCCCACGTCCATCAATCCGCACCACCGCATGGAAATGCACCAGCCCCCGCGCCTGCATCTCCGCGACCTTGCAGAACGTCACCCGAACCACCCGCCGTAACCCCGCCACCGACAGACCGGCCGCCCGCGCCAACGCGCTTTCCACCCCGTCCCGGGTCCGTTTCCACAACCGGGCCGCGAACGTGTTCCACAGCACATGCCCGCCGTAGTCGTAACAATCCGGACACAGCGCCTCCCCCAGCCGGGGATCATCGCCGTTGTGGCGGACCAGACAGCCCCGAGGCAGCCCATGGACACAGTCACCCCGCCGCGGCCGGCACACCCGCGCCACCCCGCCATGGGGCACCCGGCGGGAATGCACCGGCCCGAACGACGGCGCCGTCACCGTCACGAACAGCGCCGGATGCCCGGCGACCGTGTCCGGAACGCCTTTCCGGCCGCCCGACACCCCCGCCACGATGATTTGTCGGGCGTCGCCCTTATACGTCCGGGAACATGACGGGCACACCGTCGCCCGCCGGTTGTTACACCGCACCCGCAGCACCCCACCCGGTTCCGCCACGGTGGAATACCCGGACCGGATCTCCCCGCTCGTCCGATCCACCTGATCGACACGGCCGACCAGGCGCACCGGGCAGGAACAGCCCCCGGTCGCCCGAATCTGCCCGGCGAGGCGCCGCACCCCACCCGGATCCCCATCGTCTACGGCCGGTTCGTCCACTCCCGACATGACAGCGGTTCCCTTCTCCGTATCAGCCCACCCGGCACACCCACGACCCCTGACCGGTGGCCGGTGGCCAGCGTGAGAGCGGTCACCATCCGTCGCCGTCACCCCGACCACCGGGCCACCCGACCGGCACAGCCGTCATCACCGCGACTCGGCAGGAATCAGCAGAAATAGACAGAAAGTGGCAGTGATCGACCGATGGTCAGATCGACGGCCAGTCCCAGCCGGTCTCGTCCCCGCCGATGCCATCAGTGCGCGGATCGTCCTCGCCGAGCAGTGCCGCGTCCCCGCCGCCGCTGGCAGCACCGCGGGTCGGCCCGTACCAGCCGGGGAACTCCCAGCCCTGTTCCGCGTCACGTTCCGCGTCGTCATCGGGTGTGGTGGGGTTCCGCCGCCCGCGATCCGGCCGATCCCGATGACCGCCCGGTGGTCGTATCGCCGGTCCGATCGCGGGCGGTAGCGTCGGTACCCATCCGCCCCGCGCAGGCACACCCCGCTCCGCCCCGTCGGTGTCCATCCCGTCGACGTCCCCGTCGTGGTCGCCGGTCGTGCCCGGACCCAGCGCGGGGAAGTCCCGGGCCACCCCGCGGATCTCCTCATCGGTCTGCCACCCCGCCCGGACCCGGACCGGTTCGGGCTGTCCGTCCACCCGCACGAACCCGACGCCGGGCAAGCCCGGTGGGATCATCTCCGCGTGTGCGCCCCGGGCATGCGCCCCATCGCCCAGCACCAGATCCACCTGGTCGGCTTCGGTCATCCGCAGACACACCCGGACCGGGAACAGATCCCGGAACGGCAACACTTCCTTGCGGGGGTCCTGGACCGCGCCGATCACGACCACGCCGGGCGCGCGGCCTTGGGAGAGCAGCAACGACAACGCCGCCGCGATCCGCTTTTTCACCTCCCGGTCCGTCACATACGCCGTCAGCGACGCAATCTCATCGATGATCACCACGATGAGTGGGGACCCGGCCGCCGGCACATGCAGCCGGGTCACTCCCCGCAGCCGGCCGGTACGGTCCCGCATCATCCCGACCGCGTCCTCCAACAGGTCCGCGATCCCCTCGATATCCGTCGCGAACCGGGTGAACAGCGCTTCGCCGAACGCCAGTTCCATCCCGCCCTTGGGGTCGACCGCCCACACCTCGACCAGCCCGCCGTGAATCGCCGGTGCCAGCGCCCGGATCGTCGACCACAACACCGACCCCTTGCCCGCCCCGGTAGCCCCGGCGATCAGCACATGACTACCTCGCAGCGCGAGCCGCCACGGCTTCCCGTCTTCGCGCACCCCGACGACCAGCCGATCCAGCCCCATCCCGCCGTGCCCACCGCCGGCGCCGATGTCGTGTCCGTCGATCGGCAGGGCCGCCGCCGTGATCAGCCGATCCAGCGGTTCCCGGTACACCAGCAGCACATCAATCCGCCCGGCATGCCGCGGATCGGCCCGCAGCCGCAACGACCGCGCCCCCAGCGCCGCCGCCAACGCCGGCCCGTGCCGTTCCACATCGGCCACCGACTGACCGGCCCGAACCTGCACCTCCAGTTCCATCCCCGAGGGCACCCGATGAACCCGGCGGACCCGCGGAGTCAGATCCGGGTAGACCATCAGCTCACAGGCCCGGCACGCCGCCGCCCACCGTCGCCGCAACCGTCCCACCGCCAGGATCTCGAGCAGGCCCCGCCGTAGCCGGGGGACCGCCGCGACCAGCACCCCGACCAGCATCAGCAGCACTTGCGCCCCGGTCTTCCCGAGCAGCTGCGCCGCCCAGGCATGGCCCAGGACCAGCACGGTCAGCAGCGCGATTTCCCGACGCCACCCCCACAGGGCGCGGAACCCGTATTTGAACAGCAACTCCCACACCGACGGGCGTAGCCACAGCCGCATCCGCCGGGCCGATCCCGACACACGAAGAACAGGCATAATAAACAGCACCCCTCCCGGGCGCAGACCATCATCAGCTGTCAGGGACTCCAGGGGTGGGAACGGTGCCGGTTCGTCGCCTGCTGATCCCCATCGTCCGGCGACGCACCGGCCCGTTCACCCACCCGTCTACCATTCATCCACCAACCGCGCGCACCACCCGGCCGTCTCGACGCCGCCGGCCCGCTTCGTTACGAGACGGCCCGCGCGACCCTCCCCGGCTATCCGGCGGTTTTACCTCCAGACCCCGCCGACCCGGCCGACGCGGGCGGGGTGACCGGGCGAATTTCCCGCGCCGAGAACGTCACCCCGTGCCGGTTCCCCATCTCCCACCGCGTCGCGATCAAACCCACCAGGGTCACCGGGACCAGGGTGTCGACTCGCGGGTCTATTCGGCCCGTGACCCGCACCGGGATCACCGCCGGATCACCGTCTTTCGGTGCGACCGCGACGTTGACCACCAGGACCGGTTCCCCGTCCCGGTTCGCTTTCGGTTGCTGGGTTTCGAAATCCAATACCGGTACCGGCTGCCCCATCGCGCTCATCGCTGTGAACGCGTTGAGATCCACTGGAATAACCCGCAGATCCATCCTGTCTCCTCACCTCGAAGCCCTACCCTTTTCCGACCGCGGCCCTGTGTGGCCCCGACCGGTCCTCGTCACGCGCACACGCCCCGCTGCATCACCACCCGTTTGCCCTCGATCGACACCGGCACCGTCGCCCCCGGCGCCAGGACCGTCATCGTCGGCAGCGGCACCGGTCGTATGTCGCTGTCGCCCGACCCCGCCGAGCCCAGCCGGACCATCACCGCGGCGAGCCCGCACAGCAGCAGGACCAGCAGCACATAGGCCACCACCAGCCCCCCCGCGAACACCGGGTCCACCGGTCGATGATCCCCGCGCCCGGTCCGAGGGCGCAGCCGCGGACGGCTCACGACCGCAACCGTCGGACCATCCAGACCATCCCGGCTATCACCGCGATCGGTACCGCCACCGGCACCAACGCCGGCAGCACATGCACCAGCAGGTAATAGACGCCGCTGAACAGCGCGAACAGCCCCCAGAACACGGCTACGATACGAATGAACCAGCGTAACGGCGAATGATAGTAATAGCGCACGGCACCCTCCACACGGCAGCGGCTGACAATGGCCGTGACGGGCGGGCAACGCTCCCACGCCGCATCCGCACCGGTTTCCCCGGCCAGCCCGTCATCACCCATTCAACCCCGAACAAGTGGGGGAAATCAGCCCACAAAACAGGGGCAAAAAGTGGGGGAAAACCCGGTAGGAAACTGCGGCTAAAACTGGGACGAAACTGGGGGAGAACCTGGTACGAAACTGGGGGCAGCCCGCCGGCACAGTGCCGGCACACTGCCGGAGAAGTGCCGGGAAAGTGAGGGGCAGGTGCGGGACGGCCTGGTCAGCGGACCCGTCTGGTATCCACCTGGCACGGAACGCGGCACCAGCCCGGCATCACACCACCGCGACCGTAATCACGATGCGCACCCGCGCGGAACCTGATATCACCCTGATTGACCCGACAACCACGCGGCCGTGCGGCCGTGCGGCCCCCCGGAACCGGCCCCGCACCCGATCACGTGAAAGGAACGACTTACCCACTCCATGGACACACCTAGCGTCCAACACATTAAAAAGCAGCTGGTGCCGGTACTCCGTCACGGCGCCCGTCCCGCCGACCTCATCGCCTACACACCCGAGTTCGTCAACCTGATCTGTCCCGCCGAGCCCGGCATGCCCCGCCAAGCCCTCGATGACCGCGCCCTCGCCACGCACCGCATCCTGACCGCCGCCGTCGCCGCCCTCGACCCACCCGACCATGAAGCCATCGGCCTCATGCTCTGCCTATGGCCCCGCACCCGCCGCCTGACCCTCGACCAGCGCCGCGCCCAGGCCGCCGACCTCTACGGCATCCAACCCGACACCTTCCGCCGCCCCACCCACGAAGGACACCTACTCCTCAACCTCGCCATCGAGCTCTACCAACGCATCCGCGACCGACACGAACGGCGCCGCACCCTCCCCATGGAAGAGGAAGACGGCGCCGCCTGAGATCATCACGTGCTATACCACACCGACGACTCGCAGTCGCAGATGTCAGGGGCAATCCTGTTCAGCGCCCGGCATCAAGAACCCGAACAAGCGCGAGGTACACGGGCGCGTCCTCCCACGGGCGGAGCTGTCCGATCGTTCGATACCCCCATGACGCATACGCGGCGCGCGCAGGAGCTGCGTCCGGCTCGGGGCGGACAAGAAGGACCACCCGTTGTTCATCCCGGCCGGCAAGAAGCCCGTCATGCAGCGCACGGCCCAGACCGCGCCTGCGGTGGCTGGCTAGCACGGCCAACTCAATCACGGCGAACGACCGATGCCCGTCTTCGGCGGTCACCTCATCCGGCGCGCGTTCCACGAGACCTTCCCACCAGCCAGTTTCCGCGGCGAGTGGATGGCCGAACGTCATCCCGACCGGCCTATCGTCGACAGTCGCAATGACTGCGCGGAATCCGGGCGCCCCAACCCGTCGTGGCCAACCGGCGGCGAACTCGGCTACGTCGTCTGGACCCTCGCAGTACGGCGCCTCGGCGTAAACCTCGGCGTAAACCGGCTCGATCAGCTCACGTAACCGCCCCGGGTCCTGCCCGCCAGCATGGACGGTCAGCGTCCACGGGGTGGTCATACGGTCGCACCCGCGAGGGGATATGCGCGCGCCCACTCGACGAACCCGCGCACTGTCGGCCCGGCGTCCCGCTTGGCCAGGATGTCGACGGCCCGCCCGATGCTGCTGCGGATCCGAGCCGAGTCCACCCCGGCAGTGCGGAGAATCGCCTGACCGGTGATCTCCATCGCTTCGTCCAGGTGCCCGGCCACGGCGAGGACGCGACCGTGGCTGGCGAGGTAGGCGGCATGGTTACGCGCGAATCGGGGATTCACTGCGACGACTGCTTCCCGGGCTGCCTGTATCGCGGCGTCAAGGTCGCCGAGGATCTCGGCAGCCTTCATCCTGTGACAGGCAAGATCTGCCTCTCCCCAGAACTCCAGCCAATACGGATCCGCATCCGTGTCGGTGCCGACGAGGTTGTCAGCCTGGGTAAACGCCGACCACGTGGTCTTGCGCTCGCCTTGAGCCGCGTGGCCGACGGCTTCACGGACGAGCAGAAGAGAGCGCAGGCGCGGGGTATTGCGGATTGCCGCACAGCGCTGCGCCGCGCGGGCGAGGTTGATGACGTCACGAGGCGTCCCGACTGTGGACGCGGCAAGTGACATGCTGGCAAATGCCACGGTCGAGACATCATCGTCATCCACGGTCTGCGCAGCAGCGAGGGCTTCAAGCCACCAGTAGCGGGCGTCGTCTTGGCGGCCAGCGTCGTACGCGAGCCAGCCGGCGTGCTCGGTCGCCTCACCAAGCACGCGGGCAAGCGTATTGCCGGTGGTCGGAGAGTAGCTGGCACTGTCGAGCGCGCGGCGCATCTGCTGTACCGCCGTGACGGTCAGCCGGTAGGCGGCGCCACCACCGTAGGTGTTATCCAGCTCATACAGCCACTCTAAGTGTTTACGGTATCTCGCGACGTCACTGTCGCCGATCCGGACCGGCGCGTCGACGCCGCCAGGAGGCGAAGCAGCCACCTCCCATGTTGCATCCGGCCAGTCCAGGGCGGCTCCAGTGAGCACGCTCGCGGCGAGCCGATGGAACTCCCGTCGTTGCACATCCTCATCGTGTATCGCGCTGCACGTTTCGTCCATCACCTCCGGCGCGAGCCCGAGCAGATGTCCGGGGACACCCAGGCCACTGGCAATCCGCTGGATCAGGTTGAGGCTCATCACCTGTTCCCGGCCACGCTCGATCGCACTGATCCGAGGCTGTGCTATCCCACCGATCATCTCGGCGAGATCCTGCTGTGTGATACCGGTCCACCGCCGGTAGATCCGAAAAGTAGTCCCGATGTCACGGTCCGCAAGCGCGATGGTCATCTCCGCGCGCTGCCAGAGATCGGGCGGAGGGTCCCTGCGCTCGCGTGGCATCTGCGTCCCCTCTTCGATCACATCTAATGGTGCAGATCGTAATAGACGGGCCACGTATACGGAGCTGGGATGGAACCCGACGCGCCGATGATAGATCGTCTAATCCGTCAGAACGTGACCGGGCGAGAGGTGGCCAGAGTGCAGTCGACGCTGTACGCCGTTGGCATTCTGGAGCAACCGCCATCGGGGGAAGCCGGAACACTCACCGAAATAGTTCTTATGTTCGAAAGTATTTCCGCAGCCAGAACCTACGGTGCCGCACATTGTCCGGGCCGATACATCGTCGCCCCGATCCGCTTCAACCTGCCGCACCCTGAAGACGCGGGATGGACCGAGCCATGACCGCGTCACCAGACACACTCCCGCCCCGGCGTCTTCCCTCGATACGCCACGCCCCGCAGCCGTTGCCCCCGATCGTCGGTAGACAGGACACGCCGTACACGGTCGTCGCCCTCAACCCCGATGGTCAGCCGGAACGGGTCCTGATCCTCTTCAGCAGTCCGGAGCAGGCCGAACAGCACGCCCAATTCCACCAACTGGACTTCTACCGGGTCGTACCAGCACAGCTCTCCCTCGGCGACCCGAGGGCTAAAAAGACGTGAACGGAGATGCTGTGCCAGCAAAACGGCCAACCGGAACGGCCAGCGCCTGCTACCTGCCACGGCCCGTCCACACTCCCACCCGTTCCGACATCCCGCCGGACACCGCGCTGTACGGCCTAGTGGTCTACGGACGGGACGAGCAGCCCACAGAAGTCCGCTTACCGTTCCCAACTGTCGCCGCCGCAGACCACCACGCCAAGAGCCACGCTATCGACGGCCGCGTCGTCCCCATCGTCTTCCCGATCTACCCCAGGTCGGGAACCTGAGACCGGGGCTCCCCGGACAATCCGTGCCGCCCACCCGGGGAGCCCCGCCACAAACGCGCGCCGGTCCGGCGTGCCCGCCCCTGGGCATCCTTGGGGAGAAGTCGACTCCGGACCAGCGCGTGCACCAACACCCACCACCATCGAAAGGATCGGCCATCACCATGTCCGAAAATCGCACCCGCAAGCCCATCCTGGACGACTTCGACCCGACCACCGTCACCTGGAAAACGTCATCCTTCTCCAACGGCGCCGGGGGCATGTGTGTCGAGGCCGGCGCCTACGACGGAGGAGTAGTCGTCCGCGACTCCAAGAACCCGAACGGGCCTACGCTCTCGTTCTCCCGCGCAGAGTGGGCCGCGTTCGTCGACGGTGTCGAAAACGGCGAAATGCGCTTCTGACCTAGCCGTCTCGTAATGGGGCCTGTTTCCCACGGGGAAGCCAGGCCCCATTACGTCCCGGTCGCTATGGGCATGTAAAATCATGCCGAATTATCGCACACCGCCAATTATCTCTAGGGTTCCGAATCCTGCCCTGCGGATGCTGCGCTCAGCAGCAGTTACCAATACATCCAGCTCCTCAGACAATCCCGCCGGTAAACCCCACCTTACCTCGTTGACGAAGTAGAAGAAGTACGGTATCTGCGCAACGAACGCCGATCGGGCAGACCAGTAGGTATAGATATCTGGAACCCGCGAGGCACGCCGCATGATAGACGCGACACTGACCGCTTTGTCCGCTGCGCTCGCGAGGACCACAGCCCTATCGTGTGAGGCCACATCTCGGAGGTGCACTTCAACACGCCCAGGATCGCTGGTATAGACCGCGAGGGCGAAGTGCTCCTGTTCGATCGCACGAACAATTCGACAGACCTCGTTGCCCACGGTTTCGGATAACACGACATCGAGATCTTGGCCGTCGGGAACGAAGTACGGACTGTCATGCAAAAGCACCGCGGCGACCAGTTCAGCCGTGGCGGTCGGGTCGTACTGGCAGAGCTTCACCGCGACACGTACGGCGTGCGCCATTGCCGGGGCGCCATCGATGGCATGCCCAGTACACCAGCGGCGAGCAAGGTGCAGCGCGGCTACAACCATGGAGGGTCGGGGGCACGACAATGCCTTCCCGGCGTCTTCCAGCTCCACGTAGACTCCCAGCATGGGGGTTTGGGAATGATGTCATGGCCGACTGATGATGTCTGCGATGTGTGCCCTGCACACGTGTTTGGCCCTGGCGAGTTCGACGTCATCGAGCGACCCTCGCAGGGAAGTGAGTATCACCCTGCCTTCGGCTACCGGAAAGACCGTTTGACCGGTGTCGCGGTGTGCGTACATCCGCTGAAGGTCGGCCTACCTCCAGGGTGCTACAAAAGCGCAGGAGTACCACTTCCACCAGACGATCTCGTAATGTCACCGCCGGACGATGCGGCAGCACTCGGTCTCTGGCTGCGGCAGATTATCCACGGATCCGACCCGGTACGGCTTGCCTCCACCCTGCGTGAGGCGGAGGAAGCCGCTACCGTAAAGTTTTCGCCCGAACAGGTCATCGAGGCGTTGCGGGAGGCACTGGCCTCAGCAGACTAGATAACCTGGCCGAAGTCGAAGTCATGCCGCCGCCCATCGTCGTGAATGCCGATTTCGTCGTACTTCTCCCGCAGGACCGCCAGGCGCCGAGCGACTTCCGACGCGCCGATCCAATACCTTGGGTTCAGGTCCCCCCATCCTGCGACGCGGTAGCACCGGTGGGTGTAATCCCCGGGATTCCAGCCGAACCGTTCCATGTCCGTGGAATGGACGAATACGATCCCGAGGGACTGCTGAATACGCACCAAGAGCGTAAACTGTGCGATTAAAGCGTGGATCATCTCATCAACCGGCGGCGAGCACATCAGCTCCGCGGCCCACTCGTCTCCATCAGTAAGCCGGAAGACGGCGGCTTTCAAACACATGACGCGCAACGCCTCGTCAAACAACGCCGGGCCGTCCTGGTCCAGGTCCCATCCTGCGACGAGAGGATATCCTGTGAACGTCGCCCAACAGTCGGGATACGCAAGCGTCGACAGTCGAAAACGTTCAAAATCGGGATGATCTACAACGAGGCTGAGAATCTCAGCTCCGTCATGACCGACCTCGTCATGACCGGGCAGAGCCCCGGTCCGCTCTGAGAGCATCGTGGTCATTCTACTGTCTCCTTCCAGAGGCAATGGCGAAGTACTTGTGTACGTCCAGCGGCTCTTCATAGGCACAGTAATCTTTTCATATGATCATCATAAGCTCGACTGCCGGCACCGCCCTCCTCTACTCATTGCCCACCCAGTCATATGGCGGTCGGTGCCGGGCGAGGAGTCGTGCTCAACCCGCCCGGCACCGACTGTGAACAGATTAAGAACAGTCTTCGGTCTGGTCCAGCCGGGGAGCGTAGTAGTTTGCGGCGCCTGTACAGTGCACTACCACGTACCGTGGTAGTGCACCCTGGAGTACTCTCACTTCACACTATTCAGTCACATTCAAAAAATTCGCAAGTTCCCTGAGTTCTCGGGTTAGCTTTCGTTTACGAGAACGAAGAATATTCGACAGAATATCCTGGCTCTTCCGCTGATGCCGCAACCATTCCGGGGCGTTTTCGCGAAGGCTTATCATTATGTCTATCGAGTCCTGAAAATCTCTAAGAGATGCGTGAGCGCTGGCGACATCCAGTAGATGGCGACTATAGTTATCGGAGCGCGAATTTCCCATCTTTGAACGAATGTTTTCGGATATTCTTAACACGCCGCGTGCATCGCCAATCACCATCAGCGCTTCAGCCTTTTTCATCCTGACGGTTCTAATGTCAAAGGTTGACCAGTACTGGTGGTACTCTCCACCCTCTTGGTTTCCGATACGCACAGCCGCAACTTCGGCAAGCCGCAAAAAATCGTCGGAGACATCTTCTCGGTTGTTGCGTACCGCTGCTGCTGAGCCTCGAAGGAGAAGCCAACCCCATGCCGAAAGTTCACGGACAGTTGCCGAAGACATTCGGGGCTCGATTTGCGAAGCGGTCGAACCCGCGAGTGTTTCGGCGTCAACAAACCTGCCTTGTCGAATAAAGAGCCAGCATTGCGAGATAGCCCCGGCCGCCGCGATGAGTCTATCCTGTGCCTCGACCGCGTCCGCGATAGCCTCACGAATAGCCGCATAAGCAAGATCGTACTGTCGTACCTGAGTCAGAAACCAGCCTACTAGCTGGTAAACGTTCGCCCGCAGTTTGAGTGCCTCTGCCCACTGCTCCTCAGAGGCAGCTTGCATCAGACTATTAGCTGTCAGGATCATCTCAGGAAGAATTAGTGCCATAGATTCGAACTCATCGGCATGATATAGAGTCGTTGCGTGAACCAGCTCGCCCCGTAGATCGTCGCTGCTAGTTCCGGTGCTCTGCAAACTCGAATCAGCATCGATTTTGCCATTGATTCCGATGCCTGGCGTCAGCACCTGGCGCAATCGAAGAAGACCGACCTTATTCTTTTCTTCGTCCGGGCCTACCGGCTCAGGCGCCTTCGCACCGAATAGCGACGATGTTTCGATGCCGAGAGTCCGTGCGAGCGTGTGTAGCGTCTCAATCCGCGCAGAACCACCTTGCTCAATTTTTCGAATAGTCGAAACGCTAAGATTCGACCTTTCGGCAAGCTCCTCCTGCGAATAACCACCTCGACGCCGAGATTCCCGAAGATTTTTTCCAAGCGGACCCGCATCAACCATTTTCGTCCGGCTCTCCCTCGTCCCGGCGTGTCTCCACTCGACTAGCGTAACCGTGCCTACGCCGTTGCCTAGAGGTTCGGTCCGCTGACAACACGTTCTAGCGCCAAGCACAAGTGCCGCCTACCCAGGTCCGAGGACAGCACATGATCGAAGTAGAACGTCACGTCACGAACAAGATCGAGTCGTCGCAAACTTTCTCTACGGTTTCAAGGGCGGCCTTCGGCCGCCGCGTGGTCCGCGCCACGCGCGCCGCGCAACGGGCAGGCCCCGGCGGTGCGCCGCGCGTCGAGCCTGGGGGCTCGGCGCGTCGCCCGCCACCCGCCCGGCGCGTCGGCGTGTCGCGTCCCCCGCCATCTGCCTGTGACCGTCCTTTCACCGTATGCGCCATTGCCGCGGGCGTTTTGCGGCTCTCGTTTCCTTGCGGTGCCGTATCAGGGCCGGCCGCGCATCGATGATCACGAACGAGGGCTACCATTCCGAGCCGCTGACGGCCGCGCAGATGATTCAATCCCTCTAGAGATGATCACGAACTCGTCTCGGCACGCACGCTTGTACCCGCGTTGACCAAGTTTCAATCCCTCTAGGGATGATCACGAACCCCCAAGTCCAAAGAATGGCAGACATCACCGACCCGTTTCAATCCCTCTAGGGATGATCACGAACAAGAGATCGGTTACGACTTGAAGATCCTGACGCGGACGTTTCAATCCCTCTAGGGATGATCACGAACGCGCGTGAGATCGCGCAGGCATGTGGCCAGCTGTAGTTTCAATCCCTCTAGGGATGATCACGAACGGTCCTCTACGACGCCACCAGCCCCCGAGTCACGGTGTTTCAATCCCTCTAGGGATGATCACGAACCAGGCCCTTCGCCCCACCAGCGGATGGGAATTGATGTTTCAATCCCTCTAGGGATGATCACGAACCAGGGGGGCGCTTTCCGCAGACGTTCACGTGGTCGTGTTTCAATCCCTCTAGGGATGATCACGAACCCGGCGGAGGCGACCCGGATCGATGCCGGACTAAGTTTCAATCCCTCTAGGGATGATCACGAACCCGTGGCGTAGACCGTCGCCCGGTCCCAGGCGTGAAGTTTCAATCCCTCTAGGGATGATCACGAACGCGGACTGCCGGTCGTCATCATGAACGCGAGTTAGTTTCAATCCCTCTAGGGATGATCACGAACCGCAATCCGGGTGGTCAGTCCACGCAGGTGCAGCGGTTTCAATCCCTCTAGGGATGATCACGAACTCCACCACGAGGTGTGCGCGCGCCCAGACGTCCACGTTTCAATCCCTCTAGGGATGATCACGAACCCGAAGATAAACTCGCAGGTCACGGGCCGTTTGCGGAGTCGATCCAGTGCTCGTTTTGCAGCGGTCCGGCGGTAGTGCAACACCGCAGGTCACAGCCATAATCCCCATCATAGATGATCGAGTCCAGGTTCTCTCTCCCGCGTCCGCGCCGCTCCCTCGACCCTGCCTGGCGACTGCCGGTCGTCACGGGGGTTTTCCGTG
The DNA here is from genome assembly GCF_963555915.1 of Protofrankia sp. Cas4. Taxonomy (NCBI): domain Bacteria; kingdom Bacillati; phylum Actinomycetota; class Actinomycetes; order Frankiales; family Frankiaceae; genus Protofrankia; species Protofrankia sp. Cas4. Next base: position 32,026 of record NZ_CAUVXL010000034.1, on the reverse strand, counting down.
GGCTCCGCCCCCGACCCCGGCCCTCTCTCCGGAGGGGAGGGGGAGGTGCGCAGGTCCGCTGATCTCCTCCGCCGGCCGGACACCCAGAGGGCTACCCCGGAACCCCCCAACCGGGCAAGGGTCGCACGGCGAGGCTCCGACGGGGGTTGATCCGGCGACCCTTGCCCGGCCGGGAGAACCCGGGGTAGGGCGTAGCCTGCCCGACCGACGGAGGAGATCAGCTCAGCCAGGGGTCCGTGACACGATCACACTGAGAGCGCATCTGGTCAGCGGTGCAACGCCACGCACGGCCCGACCCCACCAGCTCTACGCGGCATGCCCGCCGCCAGGACCAACCGTCCGCGACACCAGATCGTGCCGCCGGACCCCGTCGCAGGCGCCCGCAGAGCACCGCTGTTCGTACCCGCAACAACGCGAACGGCCGGTAACCCCGTCTCGGGTCACCGGCCGCAGCCTCGAGAGTGGCCTTACCTCCGCTGGCTCCACCGGGCGACAATCCCATCAGCGGCAGCGATGACGGCGGCAGGGTCGCAGTACGCCAGCCCGTACACGAGCGACGGCCCGTGTATGCGGAACGCGTCGGTGGCGAGGATCGCCCGGAACGCCCGTTCATAGGCGGTCGGTGGGACACGCGCCGTGTCCGGGTCGAGCGTCGGCACCCAGCCGGAGGCGGGAGCCGCCCCGGATGGTGACGGTCGCACAGGCACACCGTCCGGACCGCTCGGCATCGCCCGGAACGTCAGGACCACCGCGGGATCAACCCGGGTCACCGGCCGATGATCGGTGTAGACGATGCTCGGCAGCATGGCCGTGGCCTCGACCAGGTCGTGCAGGTCCGCACCCGGGGAGACGGTCAGTTCGTAAACCTCCCGATCGTCGTGGCGAACCGTCACGAACCGCCGAGGTTCGTACGGGTCACGCCACGGACCATGGCCGGACGGCGGGATGATGGGCATGGGTCACCGCTCCTGTCTACGCAGGTGTTGTGATCAAGGCCCGGAGTCGGTGTTACAGCACCACTCCGGACCGCCAGAGCAACTCTTGTGGTTGGCCACCCCCAAGACTAGAGGCCGGGTTTGGGTTGGGCAATACCATTACCGACATGTCCGAGGAACAGTTGTGGACCACGGGCGACATTGCCGCCCGGCTGACAATCACCAGTGAGCGTGCCCGTCAGCTCACCCACCGACCGGACTTCCCGCCGCCCGTGCAGACCGTCCGCCACATCCGCGCGTGGCGCATGGCTGACATCGAGGCATGGATAACCAGGCACCGGCCGAAGCAGGCCGAGCAGCGCGAACCGCAGTAGATCAAAAATCGTTGGTGACCGGCCGCACGCTACGCGTCCCCACGAGCCCGGAAGGCTTGTCACACAGGCCGCTACGTCCTGGTGAACCGGAACTACGTGGACCCCCTTGTGATCCCGAAAGGGTAACGCTTGACTACCACCCTTGCCGATCACAAGGACGATCGGAAAACCTGGATTCGGGAACAGCTCGCGGTCCTCGGCCACACCGGCACCGGCACCGGCACCGGCGGCGGCCAGGGCGCCGCGCCCGACCGGGTGGTCTGGCAGCTCCTGCACCCGGGTGATCCGGCGACACCCCGCCGGGAACATCTGCTGCTGCGCGCGGTCGCCGATCGGCACCGCTGGCGCGCCCAACTCGACGCGGCCCATGCGGCCCGCGGAGATCCCCACCCGGTTTCGGCAACCGACCCTGGCATGCCCCACGCGGCCTGACCCGACAACTGATCAATGGAGGGGCCATGCGCCCGACAGCATCCAGTACGGCTCTGCCCTGGTTGGGGCGGGCTCCGCCCATAGCCCCGGATTAATCGTCCGCCTGACAGGCGGTCCCGGCGGGTGCGGCTAACACCACACCGGGACCTTGATCCGCACCCCTTATCCACCAAGGAGCGACAGACCCAATGCCTATCATTCCGCCCGGCCACGGCCCATGGCGCAGCCCCTCCGCCGGCGAGCCGTTCGTCAGCATGCACCGCACCAACCACGGCGACTACGAAGTCACCGTCCGACCCGGCGCCGACGGTTTCGACCTTGCCCGCGTCCTGGTCACGCTCCCGATGGAGGCGGTGTTCACCGAAGCGTTCGGCGACGTCGAAACCATCCTCATCTTCCGCACGCCGACCGGCACCCGTGTGCCCGCTCCTGCTGGTGCCCCGACAGTCGATGGGAACGGCAACGGCGGGTCGGCCGGTGCCGGCAAGACACAGCCGTACTCCGGGTGGGTGCCGCAGATCCCGCTGACCAGCGACACCCGGCCGATTTCGGCAACCGTCACCAGGCAACTTCTCGCCTACGTCCTGGCGGCCCTCGTCGCGACCCCCGGTTCCACCAGAGGCGTTCCCGGCGGCGCGCGGACCGTCCCGCGCTGAGGCGGAACCGCCGCGGTCTCCCCTCCATTTTTTCCCCGTCCCTGTCCGGCAGACACTGCCACGCCACAGGGACGGGGACCCTGACCCAGAAAGGCTCCCGTGGATCACCTACTTACGGTCGAACAGGCGGCTGAAATCCTCGGTACACCGGTCCGGTTCGTACAGCGGATGATCGCGGAACGGCGGATCGCCTACATCCGGCTCGGCAAGGTGAAGCACGTTCGGATCTACCGGAGCGACCTCGACGCGTTCATTACGGCCGGTCGCGTCGAAGCGAACGACGTTCCCACCCCGCGCAGGCGGAGGGCGGCATGAAGCGGCGGCGCTACGGCAACGTTCGCAAGCTGTCATCGGGACGCTGGCAGGCCCGCATTACCGGTCCAGACGGCAAGATGATCCCCCTCGGCACCTTCGCGATGAAACGCGAAGCTGACCAGGCACTCGCGGCGACCGAGACCGACCAGACACGCGGAACGTGGACCGACCCGTCCACCGGTAAGCAACGCTTCGGCGCGTTCGCCGAGCACTGGATGCGGACACGCGCGCTGCGTCCGATGACCCGCACCCTGTACGAGCGGCAGCTACGGCTACGCATCCTGCCGACGTTCAAAAGCCTCGCCGTAGCCAAAATCACGCCGAAGCTTGTCCGCGAATGGTATTCAGGGCTGATGGCGGAGGCCACGACGAACGGACGCGGTGTGGTGACGGTGGAAACCACCTACCGGCTTCTCCGCGCAATCCTGATGACAGCAGTTGAGGACGGGCTTATCCCCAAGAACCCGTGTCGGATCAAAGGTGCCGGCACCGTCCGTGACGCACCCCGCCCAGAGATCACGATCGCACAGCTCTGGAAACTCGTCGACACCGTGCCCGAGCGGTATGCGGCGCTCGTGCTCCTGGCCTCGGCAACGGCGCTTCGCTCGGGAGAACTCTCCGCACTGCGCCGGCGAAACATCGACCTGCACCGGCGAACGATCCGTATCGACCCGGACCAAGGGCAGTATGTCGAGCCCGGCGGCGGGCAGAAGCCGTACTTCGGGCCACCCAAGTCCGACGCGGGCGCACGCACGATCGTGATCCCGGATGCGATCCTTGGCCGTCTCGCGGTCCACATGGCGGAGCACGCCCAACCCGGCCCGGACGGGCTGGTGTTCACGACCAAGGACGGCAACCCCGTCAGCCGGCACAACCGCTCATGGTGGCGGCGCGCCTGCCGGATCGTCGGTGTCGACGGGGAAGCCCATCTTCACGACTGCCGGCACGCGGGTCTGACGCTCGCTGCGCAGTCCGGCGCCACCCTGCGCGAACTGATGGCGCTCGGTGGCCACTCGACCCCGCGCGCCGCGCTGATCTATCAGCGTGCCAGCGGGGAGCGAGCGTCCGAAGTCGCCCGGGGAATGTCGGCCCGCCTGGCAAAGGGTGACCCCCGGCCGCGCCGGTCCTGACGGCACATCCGCCGCTACTGGCACGCGAATGGCACAAACGGGCCTCAGCCGTAGGAACGTGGGGGTTCCAGGGGGCTCGGCCCCTGGGCAGACAATACGAAACAAGCAGGTCAGACCCTGTCTGACACACTTCGCCCGGAGTGGAGCGGGCGACGGGAATCGAACCCGCGTTGCAAGCTTGGGAAGCTCGTGTTCTACCTCTGAACTACGCCCGCGTAGTACGTACAGCATCGTACAGGCCGCCACGGTCGCGGTGCGGGCAGGCCCCGCCCGTGCCGGTATGCGTCGCCGGGCCCGTGTGGGGTTCGAGGCGACCCGCGTCGAACCCAGGTCGACAGGGTGATGACACGTGGCGAACCGCCGCACCGGCGCCCCGATGTGAGATAGCTAGATCATATGACTACTCTCCGGAGTCAATGCGCCACGTGAGCGCAACCCCGGGGAGGAACACATGCGATTTCGCAAGACGCTCGTCGCGCTGGCGACCGGAGTCCTGGTCGTCGGCGGCACGACATCCGCCACCGCCGGCGACATCGCGATCACCAGCGGCCTGCCAACGGTGTCGATCACGCCGCTCGACCAGTGCTCCGCGGCCAACCTCGACAACGATCGCCGCCTCGGACCGGCGAACCTCCCGTTCTTCGGCGCGGTGGGCAAGACGCTCTTCTTCTATGACCGGACCGGCGGCCAGCCCACGCAGCAGTTCCTGGACACCTGGTGGGATCCTTCCATCCAGACGCCTTTTGGCCTCGGAAACTGGGTATATCCCGCAAATTCCGGATATTACATCAATCCGAATGGTACTCCTATACGAATGGTGACAGCGCTGACCCCGGGGCAGGAAATCGACCGGTTCGGCGGGACGGGCGGCAACTTCCTCGCCCCCGAGGGAACGAAATACGCCGACCGGTCCCTCCCGCCGTCCAACCTGGACTCCACTGCGGACCCGGGTGGTTGCGACTACCACGTCTACCGGGTAGTGAAGGCGTTTCACGTCTACTCCGGAGCGATTCGCCCGTGGTTCGACCAGCCCGGCAACGGTCAGCAGTACCAGCTGGTGTGTTCGCTCATCCCAGCGTCCCAGGGCTGCGACCCGACCACCGATGCCCTGCCCGTCCAGTGGCTCCTGGCCAACCAGTACCTGGCGGAGGTACCCCCGAAGGACGTGTAGCTCGACGTGGCCGGCTCCCGCGGCGGGACAGGAGCTACCGGCGGCCGCCGCGGCAACCACCGCAAGCGGTAGCGTGCTCGAACGTGCTGCTGTCTGACGGGGACATCCGAGCGGAGATCGTCGCGGGCCGCGTATGCCTGGACCCGTACGATCCGGCGCTCGTCCAGCCGAGCAGCGTCGACCTGCGGCTCGACCGGTGGTTCCGGGTGTTTCAGAACCACCGGTACAGCCACATCGACCCCGCCGTCGAGCAGGAGGACCTCACCGACCTCATCGCCCCGGACGACGACGAGCCGTTCGTCCTGCATCCCGGCGAGTTCGTGCTCGGCTCCACACTGGAGATCATCACCCTGCCCGACGATCTCGCCGGCCGGCTGGAGGGCAAGTCCAGCCTCGGACGCCTGGGCCTGCTCACGCACTCCACCGCCGGTTTCATCGACCCCGGCTTCTCCGGCCACGTCACCCTTGAGCTGTCGAATGTCGCGACCTTGCCGATCAAACTCTGGCCGGGGATGAAGATCGGACAGCTCTGCCTGTTCCGGCTCTCCTCCCCGGCCACCCATCCCTATGGTTCAGCCGTCTACGGTTCCCGCTACCAGGGTCAACGCGGCCCGACGCCGTCCCGCGCGTACCGCGACTTCACCCGCGCGGCGGTGCCACCGGGCAACCGCGACCCGACCCTGCCGTAACCATGCGACGATCAGAAACCCAGGCAGCCAACAGGTCAGGCGATCAACGGGTCAGGCGATCAGAGGTCCCCCCATCGGTGCGAAAGAGCTCCGGTTCCCGCCCGGGTGGCTGCAGCGGCCGGGGCCGGGCCGGGGTGGCAGGCACATCACGGCACACCGGACCCGCCATCGACACCTCGAGAACTTCACCATGATGCAGGATGGTGATCGGGTCGCCCCGCAGCAGGACGTAGCATGCGACGGCGTCGGTGACCTCGACCCGCAGCCGCCGTCCCCGTGGGCACACGATGAACGCGAGCCTGCTGATCCCCTCCGGCAGCCGGGGCGCGAACGACAGGGTGGCCGGGTTGGCCGTTCCCGAGTTGACCGTTCCCGAGTTTCCTGTTCCCGAGTTGGCGGGTCCGGGGTAGTCACGCAGCCCGCCGAACCCCTCGACCAGCGCGATCCAGCTTCCGGCCAGTGACGCCATGTGCAAGCCGTCGAGGGCGCGGCCGTCCAGGTCACGAAGGTCGATCAGTGCCGCTTCGCGCAGGTAGTCATGGGCAAGCCCGAGATGCCCGACCTCGGCCGCCAACACCGCCTGGGCCGATGAGGACAACGAAGAGTCGCGAACGGTTAGCCCCTCGTAGTAGGCGAAGTTGCGGGCCTTCTGCTCGTCGGTGAACGACTCCCCCCGGCGTTGCATCGCCAACACCAGATCTGCCTGCTTCACCACCTGTTTGCGGTACAGGTCGAAATACGGAAAATGCAGGAGGAGCGGGTACTGGTCAGGACGCGTCTGCTCAAAATCCCACACCTGATGGCGGGTGAACCCAGCCGACTGGGGGTGCACGCCCAGCTTTTCATCGAAGGGGATGCACATGTTCTCGGCGGCGTCCCGCCAGGACGCGGCCTCCTCGGCGTTCACGCCCAGTTCGTGCGCCTTCTCCGGATGCCGCCGGACCGCGTTCGCCGCCTCCACCAGATTCTGCTGTGCCATCACATTGGTATAGATGTTGTTGTCGACGACCGCGCTGTACTCGTCCGGCCCGGTGACTCCGTCGATGTTGAAGGCGCCATCCAGGTCATGATGACCCAGAGACCGCCAGAGCCTGGCCGTTTCAACCAACAGTTCCAGGCCGATTTCCCGGTCGAATACGTCGTCGCCGGTGACGCGGACATGACGCACGACCGCGTCCGCTATATCCGCATTGATGTGGAACGCCGCCGTGCCGGCGGGCCAGTACCCGGAGCACTCCTCTCCGTGAATGGTCCGCCATGGGAAGGCCGCGCCGGAGAGGCCGAGCAGGTGGGCCCGTTCCCGGGCCATGGGCAGGGTCGCCTGCCGCCACCGCAGCGCATCCGCCGCCGCGTTCGGCACGGTGTAGGTGAGCACGGGAAGGACGTAGCTTTCCGAATCCCAGAACGTGTGGCCGTCGTATCCGGGACCGGTGAGACCCTTCGCCGGAATCGGCCGACGCTCGGCCCGCGCACTCGCGGACAGGACGTGGAACAGGGCGAAACGGACGGCCTGCTGCACCTCGGCATCACCGTCGACCTCGACGTCCGCACGGGCCCAGAAGTCGTCAAGATAGGCCCGCTGTTCGGTGAGCAGCCCCGCCCAGCCGGTCTGACGGGCGGCGGTCAGCGCGGCCGCGGCCTGGTCGCGCAGGGCCGGCAGGGAACGCTGTACCGACCAGCCATACGCGATGAACTTGACAAACCGCAACTTCTGGCCTGGATCCAGCAGGATGGTGATGGTCACCCGGCAGGAATCGGCATCACTCTCAGCGGTCACCCCGGTCGCGGACCGCCGGTCAATGACATGATCCATGGCGGCGGCGACCCGGATGCCGCTGTGCCGCGTCCGGTGCACCAGCTCGGCATGCGAACCGTGGCTGCCGTTCCACTCCGCCACCAGCGGAGCCTCCAGTACGGCGGCGGCCCGCGGGTCCGCGGACTGTGTCGGCAACTGCTCGTTGGCGACCAGTTCGGACTGCACGACGAGCCGGGCCGAGGCGTCCAGTGGCTCGACCTCGTAGCAGATCGCCGCCATGGCCCGCTGCACGAAGGAGACCAACCGCACCGATGACACGCGGACCGCTTGGCCCGCCGGTGACACCCATTCGGCGGTCCGGCTCAGCACGCCCCGGCGGAAGTCCAGGATCCGTTCGTGGGACCGCAGGTCCCCGTACCGGACGTCGAAGGGTTCATCATCCACCAACAGACGGATGAGCTTTCCATTGGTAATATTGATCATCGTCTGGCCGGACTCCGGGTAGCCGTAACCGGCTTCCGCGTAGGGCAACGGCCGCAGCTCGTGGACGGAGTTGAGATAGCTGCCGGGCAATGCGTGCGGCTCTCCCTCATCGAGGTTCGCCCGCAGGCCGACATGCCCATTAGACAGGGCGAACAGCGACTCCGCCCGGGCCAGCCGGTTCGGATCGAGGCCGCATTCGCGCAGCTGCCATGGATCGACCGGAAACGACATGCTACCGATCACGAGCCGCTCCCGCTGCCGCGGACCGCACGGTCCGCACCCGCACGGTCGGTGCCCATACTGCCGGCGACGTCGTCGGTGTCGAACAGCTCACCGAGGTCGGAGATGACGATATCCGCACCATGCGAGCGCAGAGCGTCCGCATGTCCGACCCGGTCGACGCCGACGACGAACCCGAAACCTCCGGCCCTGCCCGCCTCGACCCCGGCGATCGCGTCTTCGAATACCGCCGCGCGCGACGGCACCACGCCGAGCGCGCGGGCACCGGCCAGAAAGGTGTCAGGCGCCGGCTTACCCGCCAGGTGCTCGCGTTCGGCGACAATACCGTCGATCCGGACAGGTAGCAGACTATCGATGCCGGCGGCGGCAAGTACCTCCGCGCAGTTCGCGCTCGACGATACGACGGCCCGTGGGACGCCTGCAGTCGCCAGTGCTCGGAGGTAACGTACAGAACCGGGATAGGAGGCAACGCCACCTTTACGGATCATGGCTGTTACGAGTTCGTTCTTGCGTTTGCCCAGGCCATGGACTGTGTCGGCGGATGGAGGATCGTCCGGGCCACCTTGGGGCAGTTCGATGTGACGGGAAGCGAGAAACGACCTGATGCCGTCCACCCGGGGCTTGCCGTCAACATAGGGGGGATAATCGTCAGCAACGCTGAACGGAATAAATGGATCATCGGTGCGTTCCGCCCGCCGGCGGAGGAATGTGTCGAACATCTCCTTCCAGGCTGCGGCGTGGACGGCGGCCGTCTGCGTCAGCACACCATCCAGGTCGAAGAGGCGTGCCCTGATGTGTTCGGGTAGTCCGAGCATCCGTTCAGTCCTCTCGGGAGCGCCTGCGGGATCGTCCTACCCGGGGACACCCGTGCCTGACCGTGCGGCACGCGAGGTAACGTCCCGCGGGCGGTCCCAAGCGGGCCGGACAGGTCTCAGACCGATACCCGTACCCAGCCGGCCAGCGGCGGCGCGACTATGATCTTTCGTGCCACTGACGGCCACCGGACCTGACGCAGGGAAAGGAGGCACCGTCCGTGACAACCGTCAGCCGCGACAGCCCTCCCACGAAGGCCACCGCAACGAGCCAGCTCGGCGGCGATGCCCATGGAAATCATGGGAGCTCACGGCCGGCACGACCTCTGTTGCCGGCCTGGAACCGCTCATGGGTCCCGACCGTGGCCGCTGCTCTGGTGTTCATTGCTGGACTGATCGACATCGTGTCGGCGGTCACGCCGGAGTGGCGCGACCGGCTGGACGTGATCCGTCAGATCCTGCCGGGGGCGGCATCGCGCCAGGCCGCCGCCTTCACCGTGGTGGTCGGACTCCTCCTGCTGCTACTCGCCCGTGGTCTGCGCCGACGCAAACGCCGCGCGTGGCTCGGTGTGGTGACGCTGCTGAGCGCAAGCGTCGTCCTGCACGTGGTCAAAGGTCTCGACGTCGAAGAAGCGGTCGCGTCGGCGGCGCTGGTCGTCGGGCTGGTGCTGGCCCGTGGCGAGTTCCAGGCCAAGGGTGATCCGACGACCCGGTGGCGGGCGCTGTGGGTCGGGCTGCTCCTCACCGCGGCCTCGATCACAGTCGGGATGCTCCTGCTGCGGATGGGCGCCGGCCGTCTACTGGGCCCGCATCCGCTGACCACTCAGTTCACACACGTCGTCGAGGGCCTGGTAGGCATCCACGGACCGCTCCGGTTCAGCTCCGATCGGCTCTCCGACCTCGTCACCCGGATGCTGCTCACCATGGGCCTGCTCACCATCGTCGCTGTCGTGTACCTGGCGCTACGCCCGCCGGAACCACGCCCGCGACTGTCCGCCGAGGACGTCGAGCGGATGCGCGCGCTGCTCACGCGGCACGGGGACGCCGACTCGCTGGGTTACTTCGCCCTGCGCGGCGACAAGACCGTCGTCTGGTCGCCGACGAGCAAGGCCTGCGTGGCCTACCGGGTGGTGTCCGGGGTGATGCTCGCCAGCGGCGATCCGCTCGGTGACAACGAAGCATGGCCGGGCGCGATCCGCGAGTTCCTGCGGATCGCCGCCGAACACGCCTGGATACCAGCAGTAATCGGCTGTTCCGAAACCGGCGGAAAAGCGTGGGAACGGGTCGGCCTGTCCGCGCTCGAATTCGGCGACGAAGCAATCATCGATGTGCGGACCTTCACCCTTGAAGGCCGCGACATGCGAAACGTCCGGCAAGCTGTCGGCCGGGTCGAGCGAGCCGGCTACACCTGCCGTGCCCTTCGGATGGGCGACCTGCCCGCCGACGAACGCAAACGGGTGAAGGAGCAGGCCGAGGCGTGGCGCGGGGCGGAAACCGAACGCGGTTTCTCCATGGCACTCGGCCGGATCGGTGAACCCAGCGACGACAACTGCGTCGTGGTTATGGCCTTTGACCGCAACGGGCCCGACAGCGGTGGTTCGGGCTGCGGCGGTTCGGGCAGCGGCGGTTCGGGCAGCGCACACTCAGGCAGCGCGCAGGACCGCGACGGGTCGCTGGACAAAAGGAGCGAACCGCGGCTGCGGGCGCTGCTGCACTTCGTCCCGTGGGGACCTCGGGGCCTTTCGCTGGACATGATGGTGCGCGACCGCGCCGCGGACAACGGGCTGAACGACTTCCTGATCGTCTCGGCGGTACGGGCCGCGACCGGGCTGAACGTGGACCGGCTGTCCTTGAACTTCGCCTTCTTCCGGTCCGCCTTGGAACGCGGCCAGCGACTCGGTGCCGGGCCGGTGACCCGACGTTTCCGAGGGCTGCTGGTCTTCCTCTCCCGCTGGTTCCAGATCGACAGCCTTTACCGGTTCAACGCGAAGTTCCAACCGCAGTGGTCGCCGCGCTACATCTGCTTTCCAACGAACCGTGACCTTCCTCGCATCGCCCTGGCCATGCTTGAAGCCGAGGCGTTCCTGGTCTGGCCACGGCTGACGATGCTCCCGGGCGCGCGCCGCATGGCGCAGCTGACCCGCAGCCGCCCGTCCCACTGAGTCCGGAAAAACCCGAAACGATGTGAATCCGGTGCTGTCACCATGACAGTGGACTCACATCGTTTCGGGCGTCACCACATCAGTCGGACCCGGATGCTCCCGCCCCGTCTGTCGCCCCGTCTGTCGACCCGGCCGCGTCCGCGGCAACCGTGGTGCCCACCGTGGCCGTCGGGATGCCCCCGGCCTGGACCGGTGCGGCCAGCGAGCGGGCGAGCAGCTGAGAGACGTCGAGGACCTCGACGCCCTCCTTCGCCCCACCCGACTGCTTCTTCTCGGTCACGGCATCGGTCAGCATGACGATGCAGAACGGACAGGCCGTGGAGACGATGTCCGGATCGAGCGCGAGCGCCTCATCCACCCGTTCGACGTTGACCCGCTTCCCGATCTTCTCTTCCATCCACATGCGGGCGCCACCGGCGCCACAGCAGAAGCCGCGCTCCTTGCAGCGGTGCATCTCCTGGCTGCGCAGGCCCGGAATGCTGTTGAGGATCTCCCGCGGCGGGGTGTAGACCTGGTTGTGTCGACCGAGGAAACACGGGTCGTGGTAGGTGACGGAGGAGTCCACCGGCTGGACGGGCACGAGCCGTCCGTCCTCGACGAGCGTGCCGAGCAGCTGCGTGTGATGGATGACCTCGTATGTCCCACCCAGTGCCGGGTACTCGTTCGCGAGGCTGTTGAAGCAGTGCGGGCAGGTGGCCACGATCTTCTTCGGGGCCGCGGCGTTGAGGACCTCGATGTTGGCCTTGGCCATCTCCTGGTACAGGTACTCGTTGCCGAGCCTGCGGGCCGGGTCACCGGTGCAGGACTCGCTCGTGCCGAGGATGGCGAACGACACCCCGGCGATGTGCAGCAGTTCGGCGAACGCCCGGGAGACCTTCTTGGCCCGGTCCTCGATGGCCCCGGCGCAACCCACCCAGTACAGGTACTCGACATCGTCGGGGATGGCCTCGCCGTCGTCGAGCACGCGGACGTCGAACGCCAGACCCTCGGTCCACTCGGTGCGGACCCGGGGCGAGACACCCCATGGGTTGCCGTTGTTCTCCAGGTTGCGCAGCATCACGCCGGCCTCGCTCGGGAACGCCGACTCAATCATCACCTGGTAGCGACGCATGTCGATGATGTGGTCGACATGCTCGATGTCGACGGGACACTGTTCGACGCAGGCGCCGCAGTTGGTGCAGGACCACAGGACGTCGGGGTCGATCACCCCGCCTTCCTCCTCGGTACCGACGAGCGGCCGATCGGCCTGCGGCCGACCGGGCTCGGGGACCCGCCCGAAGCCCGACTCGGGTACGTGGTGGACGACGTGCTTCGCCGACGCGTCCGCGGTGCCGGTGGCCGCCGCGGCACCGGCCCCGGCTCCAGCCCCGGCCCCGGCTTCGGCTCCAGCCCCGGCCCCGGCTTCGTCGCCGTCCCCGGCACCGTTGGCTGCGAGCAGGTACGGCGCCTTGGCGAACAGATGGTCGCGCAAGTCCATGATCAGAAGCTTCGGTGACAGCGGCTTGCCGGTGTTCCAGGCCGGGCACTGGCTCTGACACCGCCCGCACTCCGTGCAGGTGGAGAAGTCGAGCATCGCCTTCCAGGAGAAGTCCTCGATCTTGCCGACGCCGACGATCGGGTCGTCAGCCTCCATCAGGCTCTCGATGTCAGGAGTGCTGCCGAGCGAGCCGAGCGCCCTGGGCTCGCGCTTGGTGATGACGTTGATCGGCGCGAGGAAGATGTGCAGGTGCTTGGAGTAGGCGACCAGCACCAGGAAGCCCATGATGATGGCGATGTTGAGCAGTAGGAAGACCGTCTCGATGTGCCCGTTGATCGACGTCGAGAAGGCGTCCAGCGGACGGCTGACCAGATACGAGGCAAAGGCCCACCTGGTGTCCCCCTGCGGGTGGGTGCCGGCGTTGAACTGGGCGCCACGCAGGATCAGCAGGGTGACCATTACCGATGTGATCATCCCGAGGATGACCCAGGCCGGCCCCGTGTGTGACCCGTAGAACCGCGACTTTCGCTCGAGGCGGGCGGGGGCGTTGCGCAGCCGGATGACCGTGAAGGCCGCCAGCCCTGCCAGGACCGCGACGGTGAAGAAGTCCTCAATGAAGCCGACCGCCGCCCAGTGCCCGAACAGCGGGATGTGGAAGTGATCATCGAACAGGGCGCCGAACGCCTCGATCACGGTCAGCATGAGGATCGTGAAGCCCCAGAAGGTGAAGGCATGCGCGATCCCGGGGACCGTCCACTTCAGCAGCTTCCGCTGACCGCCGACCTCGCTGATCTCACTCCACAGGCGCACGCCGGCTCCGTCGAACCGACCGGGAGCGGGCTGACCCTGGCGGATCAGCCTGAACAACCAGTAGAACCGTCGTCCGGCCACCGCCAGAGCGACAACGGCGATCACTCCACCGATAGCGAGTCTCAACACATCCTCCAGTTACTCCTACCGACGGTGGGAGCGTACTGCTACCAGTCGGTAACTTGCCCGCCGAACCAGACCGACCCCAGTCAGACCGCCGCCTACCGGATCGCCGCCTACCAGGCCGCTGCCCACTTTCCTACACACACGGGTCACGCGCAGCCCCTAGGGCGACCGGCAGAACGCTCCGATCCGGCCAGCGGCGATCTGGCTCACAGCCATCCAAATTAGATCAAACAGCTATATCATATACCTGTCTTTTTTCAAGGGCGGACCGGACCAACGTCCCGCCAACCACGGGAAACTTGGACCAATTACTGGGATTCCCTTGTCCTGACACGGCCAACGGTTGCAGGATGAGTGCGGCCCGTAACACGCGTGCGCACTGTCGCGACGACGCTCGGCGCTTGGAAGAGTTGCAATTGCCAAGGCTCCAGACGATGTTGGCGACCTCACGATCCTTGGTGGACACGATGGCGAGTACGACCAAGAGCCTGACCAGGGGCCCGCTGCGAGGTCCGTTCGGAGGCGACACCCGGGACCGTCCCGGCTACTCCCTCCAGATGGCCTACCAGCGGGCGCGCGAACAGCACGCGCAGATGCGGCGTGAACGCCTCGCGCACACCGTGCCGCGCGCCGCGTTGCGCGCCTTCCCCATCGCGGTCATATTCGCGGTCCTGGTCGCGTCGGGTCTTCGCCTGTCGATCTCCATCGCCGTGGGCGTGTTTCTGCTGATCGAGCTCGGTTGGCCACTAATCGTGATCGGCCGATCATTCGATCCGGTCGCTGAGATCGAGACGCTGCGCGAGAGCGCCGATGCCGAACGCAAGACGGCCAGCGCGATCAACCGGCTCCGCCGCTATGGATACGTAATCATGCACGACCGCCGCGTCCCCGGTTCCGAGGCGACCATCGGGCACCTGCTGGTCGGGCCGGGCGGAGTCATGGTGATAAAGAGCGACGCCTCCACCGGCACCGTGCGCTACGCCAAGGACGGGGCCAAGGACGGAGCCAAGGTCGACGGACAGCCCTTGACTAAACCGCTCGACCTCACCAAATGGCTCGGGGACGAGGTTCGCGCCCGGACCCGTACGGCCACACCAATGATCAAAATTCCGGTCACGCCGATCCTGGCGATGGTCGAAGCGGGCGTTCTGTGGAGCGACGGAGCGGTCGAAGGTGTCACGCTCATCAGCCTGAAGGATCTTGTTTCCTATGTCCGGGGCCGGCCGGACCGGCTCAACCCGGCGGAGGTCACCAAGGTGGTCGCCGTCGTCCAGCGTCTGTTCCCGACGTACTCGCCCAACCAGCTCGCCGACGCCGTCACCGTCGACCGCGACCAATGGCTCATGTTGATGGACACGCTGCGCACCATTCGTGAACGCGGTGGCGACGCTACCGACATGGTCGATCGACTGACGAAGATCGAGAGTGATCTCGCGCGACTTGCCGAACCAGGCAGCCGGTCCGCCATCCCGACGGCACGTACCGATGACGACCGCGGGGACGACGACGGCAACGAAGACGGCCACCGCGGGGACGACGACGGGGACGATGACGGGGACCTCATCAACGAACTCACGGGCATGACCGACGCTTAGTGGTCTCGCCTGTAAGTCCTTCGGGGGTTGACACCTGGACGCACGGTGTGGGGCCGGTTAGATGCCGGGGATGGACAGGTACAGCTCGCAGGCGCAGTCCAGGGCTTCTTCGGGGGTGCCGGTGAAGGTCCCGGCGGGCAGGACGGCGTCTTCGTAGCCGTCTTTGCTGGCGAGGTAGAGGCCGAATCCCCAGTCGACGGCGGATCCGGTGTAGCGCAGCCGCATCAGCGGGACGTCCTCGCCGTCGGCGAGCCGGCCGGTGATGTAGGTGAACGGGCCGCGGTGGCGCAGGTGCAGGTCGGTCAGTTGGGGCCAGTGA